>NZ_BAAJCL010000017.1:0-45841 GCF_057535655.1 Anaerostipes stercorihominis
TCCCATTTGACGCATATAGTTTCCAATTGTTTTTTCGGCAACAGATTCCCCGGATTTTCGTAATTCTGCAGTAATTTTAGGAGCGCCATAGTTTTGATGAGAATCTTCGTAAATCTTTTGGATTTTTTCTTTTAAAACTGTACGGCGAACAGATGTGTCCGAAGGAACCCGTTTCTTCCATGCATGATAACCCGAACGTGAAACGCCTAATTTTTTCAGTATTCCGCTGACAGAAACTTGACGTTTCACAGGCAGGGATTTGATTTCTTCCACGTACTCAGAAGTAGCCGTGTAAAGAGCTTTTGTCAGTTTCCCAGAATACCGATTGCTTTTTTTAACACTTCAAGAGCATCCTTCGTATCTCGTAATTCACGCTGCAATCTGGCAATTTCTTTCGCTTCCTCACTTGCATAATTTCCAGAACCACGGGTAGGAACCTCTCCTTTATGTTCCTTTGCTGCTTTCATCCAGTTTTTCAGTGCAGATTCGCTGACTCCAAGATTCTCAGAAGCCTTGCGAAGTGGCAGCTCCGGATGATCCAGGCGATACTGCACTGCATCCTCTTTAAACTGTTGGGAATATTTTGTACCTTTTGCCATAACCATTCTCCTCCTTGATCTATGACTATCATATACGATTTATTGAAAATGGTCATGTTTATTTTGTGCTATTTATATTCTAACACCAAGTTTTTAGACAAGAAACGTTCGCAAGGTAAACCTTACTATATTATGGTCGAGTGAAAGAATATCTTGTCTCTCTTCCAGAATTCTAATTATCAACTACAATTTCCAGACCAGCACTGGCGTGGTGGTCTTATTTTGATACCTAATTTTCAACCTATATAAAATTTTCAATGTTCTTTCAATTTGGCCCTGACTTTTTATTTGCAGGCTTATTTTTACAAATTCGCAATTTTTTATTGACCTTGAATCGCATTGCCTAAAGAGCAAAACAAAATACCCCGACATCAAAACAGTTTTCTGCTTTCATGCCGGAGTATTTTCTCGATGAGCGTGCGGGGATTCGAACCCCGGACAACTTGATTAAAAGTCAAGTGCTCTACCACCTGAGCTACACACCCAAAAAACTGGGGTAGCTGGATTCGAACCAGCGCGTGCAGGAGTCAGAATCCTGTGCCTTACCGCTTGGCGATACCCCATTATATGTAACAACTTTTGTATTATATAACAGATCTCCAAATCCGTCAATACTTTTTCCACAGCACCATCACTGCAAATGAGCGTGCGGGGATTCGAACCCCGGACAACTTGATTAAAAGTCAAGTGCTCTACCACCTGAGCTACACACCCATAAACTGGGCTAGCTGGATTCGAACCAGCGAATGCAGCAGTCAAAGTGCTGTGCCTTACCGCTTGGCGATAGCCCATCATTTTATAGGAAAGGTGGGTAATGGGATTCGAACCCACGGCCTCCAGAGCCACAATCTGGCGCGCTAACCAACTGCGCTATACCCACCATAATATTAGCTTGTACATTCTGATCACAATGAAAAGAAAAACGAGCCTGAAGGGATTCGAACCCCCGACCCACGGCTTAGAAGGCCGTTGCTCTATCCAACTGAGCTACAGACTCAAAAAAAGCGGGTGATGGGAATCGAACCCACGTGATCAGCTTGGAAGGCTGGAGTTCTACCATTGAACTACACCCGCTTAATCGGGGTGACAGGATTCGAACCTGCGACCTCTTGATCCCAAATCAAGCGCTCTAGCCAAGCTGAGCCACACCCCGGTATTCTATATAACCCTTGTTCTGTGCTTTTCACTCACAACAAAAATTATTTTACTCTAACCCAAAACAAATGTCAATAGTTTTTTTCATTTTTTTCACTTGCTGTCATTTGCTCCCAAAACCAACCTATCACAAGCTGTATTCCACGGAGCGTTTTTATGATATAGGAGAGTTAGAACTTTTCTATATCATAAAAAACGAGCGAAACAAGCCTTGCAAGTTCCACTCGTTTTCGCGGCTGTATTCTTGTACCCTGTAATACGAAACCTATTCAACTGCCGCAATGCTATATCACTCGATATGATATATTGTCAGTATATCTTCTTTTCGTTCTATTGTCAATTATTTTCAGAACATTTTGACGAACTCCGCTATTTTTTTATACATCTTATATTATAATCTATGAAAGAAATCGGAAGGGAGGAAATAAGATTGGACAACTTCGGAAACCGCCTGAGAAAATTAAGAGAAAGCGAAGGCCTGACTCAAAAGCAAGTTGCTGCTGACATTCAATGCAGCTGTAAGGTACTTTCCAATTACGAATTGGGCAAAAGGGAACCTGATTTTGATACTCTTGTAAAGCTATCCGATTATTTTAACGTCACTACAGATTATCTTCTTGGAAGAACCAAAGAACCGCATCAGTACAACGATATGACGTTAAATGAAACGACCAAAGAAATTCTGTCTTTGATGAAATCTTTGCCTCATGATTACCATACTGATATTCTCCGATACACAAAAATGAATATTTTAGAATTTGAATACACAAGGAAAAAGAACCATCCGTAATCTTTCCCTCTCCAGATTATGAATGGTTCTTTTTCTATGGTCCGTTTCCACATCCTACCCTCAGAAAATGAGTGGATCAGATCTCTTTCTGTCCTTCATTCTCTCTTTCTATTATACCTTTTACATTCATTTTTGCAAGTTATTTTTAATTATAAATATGAATATATTATTATGCATAGAAAAAAGGATAAAATATCTTATATGGAGGTATTTTATGTTTGAAATAAAAAAAACAACATCATCCAACAAAACAGTACGCATGCCGGATGATTTAATTCATCAATTAGAAGCTCTTGCATATGAAAATGACGTCAGTTTCAATCAACTGGTTGTACAATGCTGTGAATACGCATTATCCCACTTAGCAGAATCCGGAACGCAAAAATAAATTGAATTACCACTTTATTTCTGGATCTATAATTTTTACAGAGATGAAACTATGGATTTCTTTTACCGGAAAAAATACCATTCTAATCAACGTTGCAGCAACATGAAATTACCATGCATAAAAAAAGCTTAGAAACATTGATTTTACGTCATTCGACGTATTTTCAACGTTTCTAAGCTTTTTTCTCTTCCTGCGGATGACAGGAGTTGAACCTGCACGTCAAAGACACTAGAACCTAAATCTAGCGCGTCTGCCAATTCCGCCACATCCGCATAATGAGCGTGCGGGGATTCGAACCCCGGACAACTTGATTAAAAGTCAAGTGCTCTACCACCTGAGCTACACACCCATAATTTAAGGTGGGTAATGGGATTCGAACCCACGGCCTCCAGAGCCACAATCTGGCGCGCTAACCAACTGCGCTATACCCACCACAGATATACTTCTCAAAAGCATCAGCAACCCCACAGTGCTTCTCACACTGGACCGAATCTGCCCGATTAAGTATCTCATCTTTTATTTTTTCCAAAGAAAAACGAGCCTGAAGGGATTCGAACCCCCGACCCACGGCTTAGAAGGCCGTTGCTCTATCCAACTGAGCTACAGACTCATAAAGCGGGTGATGGGAATCGAACCCACGTGATCAGCTTGGAAGGCTGGAGTTCTACCATTGAACTACACCCGCTTAATCGGGGTGACAGGATTCGAACCTGCGACCTCTTGATCCCAAATCAAGC
Organism: Anaerostipes stercorihominis; assembly: GCF_057535655.1. NCBI lineage: Bacteria > Bacillati > Bacillota > Clostridia > Lachnospirales > Lachnospiraceae > Anaerostipes > Anaerostipes stercorihominis. The sequence continues at coordinate 3,670 of NZ_BAAJCL010000017.1, forward strand.
GCTCTAGCCAAGCTGAGCCACACCCCGTAATCAGTTCTTGCCATTGTCCTATTTCCTCAACAGCAAAATTTATTATACAGAAGCTTCTACAAAATGTCAACATTTTTTTTATTTTTTTACATGGTCGATCAATTATTCCATCGGAGGATTTTTCATTTAAACGAAAGGGACAGACACCAAAATGCCTGCCCCATTTTCTTACTCTACTTCTTTAATTTCATCTTCTGTGACATCGACATCTTCATCCTCAAAAAAATCTTCGTCAAAATCATCGTCAAAGTCTTCATCAAAATCATCCATATAATCTGGAGTCAGATACTTATACACCGCATAAGCAATACCTGCTACCGCTGCAACTGCACCGATAATTGCCAAAGTCCAGACAATTTTATTGCTTTCTTTGTCTTTCTTACTCATAATATCCGTTACTTTTGCCACTTCTAAAAGATCACTTAAATTTTTCATTCCGCTCATCCTTTCTTAGGTGTTTTTTTTATTATATCACTTATCCTTATACATTACTAACTTTTTTATCATTTTTACTGAATTTTTTTCAATTTTGCAAAGGATGCAAACATTTTTTTGACGCCAAACTTTTCAAAATCAACCGTCACCTCATAATCTCGTCCTCCAGCTGTAATTTCCAGAACAGTTCCGGTTCCAAATTTTGTATGAGACACCTGATCCCCTGTACTATAAGATAATTTCTCTGTTTTTGGCGCAGAGAATGTTTTAAATGATTTTGCCTGATAAGGTTTTCGGAATTTTGTTCCGCGATTTGAGGAAAATAAAGTCTTTTGCGGACTTTTCTCCTTTAAATCCACGCCATGATCAACCTTTAATAATTGATCCGGTATTTCATCTATAAATCTTGATACTTTATTAAACTGTGTTCTTCCCTGCATCATCCGGCGTTTTGCCGCACTTAAATAAAGTTTTTCCTTTGCCCTTGTGATTCCCACATAGCACAATCTGCGCTCTTCTTCCATATCTTCGTCATCTTCAGATATCATTGTCATATAACTTGGAAAAATGCCATCCTCCATTCCACAGATAAAAACATATGGAAATTCCAAACCTTTTGCACTATGTAATGTCATCAAAACAACTCGATTTTCTGACTCTTCGAGATTATCAATATCAGCCACCAGCGCAATTTCTTCCAGCAACTGAGAAAGAGATGGTATCTCCGCCTCCGCTTCATAAGTCACCACCTTATTTAAAAGCTCATGAATATTCTCAATTCTGCCGGCTGCTTCTTCTGTTTCTTCCGCCTCCAATTCTTTGATATACCCGGTTTGATCTGCAATGTAGTGAAACAATTCTTCTAAAGAACTCTTAGCCTGTTGATTCCGAAAATCCTGAATCATATCGGCAAATCCCTGAATCTTCTTTCTCGCATTTCCCAACGTTGTAATTTGTTCCGCCTCAAAACAGGCGTCAAGAAAGCTCAAATTGTGTTCCATCGCATAAACACTGATCTTTTCAATCGTCGCCGCACCGATTCCCCTTCTCGGCACATTAATAATCCTGCGAACTGCAAGATCATCCATGCCATTGTCGATTGATTTTAAATAACAAATGAAATCTTTTATTTCTTTTCTCTGATAGAAATTTGTGCCTCCTACAATTCGGTATGGAATATTTTTCAGCATAAAGCTTTCCTCAAAGACGCGGGATTGTGCATTGGTGCGATATAATACTGCCATATTTTTATATTCACAGCCCTCTTTTTGCAGTTTTTCTATCTCCTCAATAATTTGTCGTGCCTCTTCATATTCTGTCCCAAACTGATGAAATTCAATCAACTCTCCTTCATCATTTTCTGTCCAAAGTTTCTTCTGTTTTCTTCCTCTATTATTGCGAATCACTTCATTTGCTGCATTTAAGATATTTTGGGTAGAGCGGTAATTCTGCTCCAGCTTAATTGTCTCTGCTTCCGGAAAAACATTCTCAAAATTCAAAATGTTCTTGATGTTTGCCCCTCGAAATTTATAAATTGACTGATCATCATCTCCTACGACACAAAGATTATGATATTTTCTCGCCAGCATACTAATCAGTTGAAATTGAATGGTATTGGTATCCTGATATTCATCCACCATAATATATCGGAATCTTTCCTGATATTCATCTAAGATTTCAGGATGAAATTGAAATAATTCTACTGTTTTAAAAATAAGATCATCAAAATCCAATGCATTGTTGGCCTTTAGCTGTTTTTGATATTCCTTATAAATATCCCCGATCTTCTTCTTGCGAAAATCATACTGATACTTCAATTCATACTCTGAAGGAGTTATAAAATCATCCTTGGCAGAAGAAATCGCATTGATAATGCTGCGCTCCGGCATCATTTTCGTATCAATTTTATATTGCTTGCAAATTTGACGGATCAGAGATTTCTGATCATCTGCATCGTAAATGGTAAAACTGTTTCCATACCCCAGTTTATCAATATGTCTTCGCAAAATCCGAACACAGGTAGAATGAAATGTGCTGACCCAGATATGTTCCGCTCCATAACCTACCAAATCATCCACTCGTTCTCTCATCTCTTTGGCTGCTTTATTCGTAAAAGTAATTGCCATAATATGATAAGGATTCACTCCCTGCTCTATTAAATAGGCAATTCTGTGAGTTAAAACTCTGGTTTTCCCGGATCCTGCTCCAGCCAGCAGCAGCAGCGGTCCCTCTGTACAAAACACGGCTTCCTGCTGCTGTTCATTTAACGTATCATAAATTCCCATAAATAAATCCTTTCTTGTTTTGTTTCAACGAACTTTATTATACTACATCTGCAAACAAAATGCACAGAACTCTTGTCATCTAGTTTAAATAACCGTATAATGTAGTTACAAAGGAGAAATCATTATGGAATTTGAAGAAAGACTAGAAAAATGGATGCAGCTTGACTGCGTACTCCCGAAAGATCTTCCCAACATTGAATTGTATATGGATCAGATCACCACATTTTTAGAAGAACAGCTACAAAATACCAAACGTTATCAAGAAGATAAGATTTTTACAAAAACTATGATTAACAATTACACAAAGAATCATCTTCTTCCGCCTTCCAACAAGAAAAAATATTCCAGAAATCATATGATCCTTTTAATTTATATTTATTACCTCAAAAACTTTTTATCGATTTCTGATATTAAAGATTTGTTGCATCCTCTGACCGATGCTTTTTATGAGGAAGAACGGGAACTTTCATTTTTTGATATTTATGAAGAAATTTTTACCTTAGAGCACCAACATAACGATGCAATCAAAAATTCGATCCTGGAAACCTTTCACAAAGCACAGAATACCTTTCCCAATGTAAAGGACGAAAAAAAACAAGCTTCCTTACAGCAATTTGCTTTTATTACACTGTTGGGATACGACATTTATCTTCGCAAGCAGATGATCGAAACCATGATTGATGAATTCTATCAGCCAAAAGAATCCGAGAGATCACAAAAAAAGAAGAAATAGGTGTTTCCTATTTCTTCATTCGTTTAAAAACCAATTCATATCCGTCACTTCCATAATTTAAAGAACGGTTCACACGACTGATGGTCGCTGTGGAAGCTCCGGTTTTCTCTGCAACTTCCAAATACGTATGCTGGTCATGGAGCATAGAAGCTACCTCAAATCTCTGTGCCAACGATTCCAGCTCATTTACCGTACAAAGATCCTCAAAGAAGGTAAAGCATTCTTCCTCTGTTTTTAACGTTAAAACGGCCTGAAATAATCTCTTCGCGGCTTCTGTCTTAATCTTTTTACTCATTGGCCATTACTTCCTTTCTGAACTTATACTTTCACTATACAATATCAGTGCGTTAAAGTAAAGAAGTATTTTCCCATTTTCTATGACTCTGTAATTCTTTGAAAATAACTCTTGGTCTCCTCCACAATGTCTCCATTCAAAGCCAAAAGCGCCACTAAGTTTGGAAATGCCATTAATCCGTTGCAAATATCAGCAATGGTCCACACTGCGCTAACGGTCATAAACGGTCCGATAAACACTGCCAGAATATAAAGCCATTTAAATACCATCACAACCTTTTGTTTTCCATTGGTCAAATATTCCAGACACCGTTCGCTATAATAATCCCATCCAAGAATTGTAGTGAATGCAAAAAACACAAGACAGGCCATCAGGATAAAGGAGGAAACTCTTTCCGGAAACGGCAGTCCCATGGAAAATGCTTTTGTTGTCACTGCGACGCCATCCAGTCCCATGTCCCATGCTCCGGTTATGACAATGGCAAGTCCTGTCATGCTGCAGACAATAATGGTATCAATAAAGGTTCCGGTCATAGAAACCAATCCCTGTCGTACCGGTTCTTTGGTCTGCGCAGCAGCCGCCGCAATCGGAGCAGATCCCAGACCTGACTCATTGGAAAAAATACCTCTTGCAATTCCTTTCTGCATCGCAACCATCATAGCTCCCAGCGCTCCTCCAGCTGCTGCACGCAATCCAAAGGCAGACCGCACAATTTCTGCAATGGCTCCCGGAAGCTGCGGAAGATGCGTCAATACAATAATCAGACATACAGATATATATGTAACCGCCATAAACGGAACAATAATCTCTGATACTTTTGAAATTCTCTGAATTCCTCCGATTACCACAAGCCCCACACAAACTGCTACAATCACCCCTGCAATGACAACACTCCATGAATAATCTCTCCCCAGAATATTTACTGTATGCAAATTCTTTGGATCAAAAAAGTTATTGACCGCTGAAGTAATTCCATTTACCTGTGTAAACGTTCCGATTCCAAACAATCCTACCATTGTTCCAAACACACAAAATAATTTTGCCAGCCATCTCCAGTTTTTTTCCCATACCATTTTCAATATAATAAAACGGACCACCCAACGCATGTCCGTCTTCGGCAATGACCCTGTATTTGACCGCCAGCATTCCTTCCGCATATTTTGTTGCCATGCCGAAAAAGGCTGCAAGCCACATCCAAAACAGCGCCCCGGGTCCTCCCGCCACAAGCGCCGTAGCACATCCTACAATGTTTCCCGTTCCGATTGTTGCAGAAAGCGCGGTACACAGCGCTCCAAAACTGGTAACTTCTCCTACCCCGTCTTCTTCATTATGAAATACATAGTGTAATGCCTTCTTCAAATGTCTGATTTGCAGACCGCGCAGCCGGATTGTTAATAAAATACCCGTAAAAAGAATTAAAACAATCAATGGGATTCCCCAAATAAAATCATTAATTCCGGCCAAGACCAAATTCAGTGTTTTCAACATTTTTTATTCCTCCGTAAACTTTCTATGCGAATGTATTTTGCATCCTTCTTATGCACATCGTGTGCATCCCGCAAAGCGTTTTGTGATATAGAAAAGTAAAAACCTTTCTATGCCACAAAAAAAGAGCTGATAATATCAGCTCTAAAGAGTATCTAATCCGTCGCTTAGAAACCTCTGTCCTTTTGCCTGAGAGATTGGCCTTTACAAAACCGTACACCTTCGGCGCTCACTTATGAGACTCTCCAGAGTTTTATAACTTCTCATTAAGTAAAATAAGAAGCATCACTTACATTTTATTCGCAATATCCACTTTATCGGAAATATGAAAAATTTGCAAGTATTTTTTTATATAATTCGATTTTTTTCTTCACAATAATTTAAGAACCTCGTCATAATTTCCTCAATTTCTTGTCACATGATATTCACATTTTTCGTCTATACTATAACCATAGCAATTAGCTAAGCTAATTTTGCTAAAACTTTTTTCATACTTTTTCATAAGGCCGGGAGATGAACATCTCTCGGCTTCCTCTCTTTTTTCGCATATTTTTCATTTCTGCATATAATATCATACAATCATTTTTCGGAGGTTCTATGAAACGCTTTCGTCAATTCATCTGTCTGCTCTTCGCAGGATGCCTTATTACCGCATGTCTCGCAGGATGCTCACAAAATAAGCAGTCCTCAGCAAAACTTACCAAAGTAACTCTAAATGAAGTCACTCATTCTATTTTTTATGCGCCCCAATATGTAGCTTTAGAAAAAGGATACTTTAAGGAGGAAGGAATCGACCTGAAAATTGATATCGGTTTCGGTGCGGATAAAACTATGACTGCCGTCATCTCTGACAATGCCGATATCGGCTTCATGGGACCGGAAGCCGCAATTTATCAATACAACGAGGGCAACAAAGATTATGCGGTTTGCTTTGCACAGCTTACCCAGAGAGCAGGAAATTTCCTGGTATCAAGAGAAGAAAATAAAGATTTTCAGTGGAAAGATCTAAAAGGAAAAGAGGTCATCGGCGGCCGAAAAGGTGGTATGCCCCAAATGATTTTTGAGTACATTTTGAAAAAGAAAGGGTTAAATCCCAAAAAAGATATCCATTTGATCCAAAATATTGATTTTGCCAATACTTCTGGCGCTTTCTCCGGCGGAACCGGAGATTTTACTGTAGAATTTGAACCAAACGCTACTTCTCTGGAACAGCAAGGTGCCGGATATGTTGTCTCTTCCCTGGGAATTGAAAGCGGCTTTGTTCCTTACACCGCTTACTGTGCCAAACAAAGCTATATCAAAAAGCATCCTGAAATCATTCAGGGATTTACCAATGCCATTGCCAAAGGACAGACATATGTCCAAAACCACTCACCTGAAGAAATTGCCGACGTTATCAAAGGTCAATTCCCCGATACTTCCAGAAAGGATTTAATTACTATTATTACACGCTACAAAAATCAAGATACTTATAAATCAAACCCTGTTTTCTCTAAAAAAGGCTTTGAACTGCTTCAGGATATTTTAAAAGATGCCGGTGAATTAAAAGAAACCATTCCTTTCCAGACATTAATTGATAATACTTTTGCAAAAAAAGCCGTACACTAACAAAACAGCGGACGCCTTCGCAAATTCTCCTTAAAAGATTCTACTTTCAAGGAAAATCCAAAAGCGACCGCTTACAATGCCGGAAGTGTCTTTTGACACTTCCGGTGATTGATATCACACGTTCAAGGCAAATTTGCGGAATTTGTACTTTTTATAAAAAACTTTCTTTTGTATTTTTTCTTTGTTCCTTTTTTGCCGTGGGATACCAATGTTACTTGTTCGGTTAAATCCGATAATTTATTTTTTTCGTTTCCCAATCCATAGTATTTAGCGATGGCAAGGGCATCTGCCTTTCCAAGCGCTTCCAGCTTCTGATCTGTCGAAAGAAACTCTTGATAGTCTTCCGGATGATCCAGGAAGGAATGTTCTACAATGATCCCATGAATTCCGGATAACAAACTGTTTTTTACCACATTATAATAGTCACAAAGCCTTCCATTGGGATATTTGGCTCCGGTTTCAGAAGTCCGCAGTAAAATCCCCTGGTCTGTCAGTCCCAAAGATTCCAATTCAGACAAAATACAACATGCCAGCTCCTGATCCTCTCTTGCAAACGACGCCCGGTAATTTCCCTTGGATGTAATCACCGTACATCCTCGTTCGTATTCTGACATTCCTCCCTTGGCATTATTATGAATACTGACAAATAAATAAGCTCCGTTTTCTTTTGCTTTTTTTACTCGCTCTTCCAAACCGACTGTTTCGTCTGCAGTTCTTGTCATATAGACTTCTGCCTCTGCATACTTCTCTAGTTCCTTCTTCAGACTTCCTGCGATTTTTAGATTGATATCCTTTTCGGAAACAATTCCCTGATCGTAAACTGCCTGCGCCCCGGATTGTCTTCCCCCATGTCCCGGATCAATCATAACAACCAAATGAGGAAATTTTTTCTGTCCTGTCTTCTCATACCTCTTTTGATTTCTGGGTACTGATGATTTTGTGTCTCTGAACACAAACGCCGTAAAGGCTGCAATCAAACATACCACAACCAAGCATAGCACTCTGTTTTTCCGTTTCATGATTTACTTTTTTGTCCCCATATCATCATTCAGAAATTGCTGATAAGTTCGCGGCTGATAGGTTCCCCTTCCAAAGCTGCACATACGATACATTGTATCAATATAATAATTTTGTTTCTTATCTTCTGTTTTATCGGTGGTGTGGCGATACCCGATTGTCATAGAGTACAGATATCCATTTTCAATCCGAACCAAATAGTAGCAGGATTGCTTGGTATCCCCTTTTTGACGTCCTGCAATTACAAAAAGTCCGGTATCCTCTTTATAAAGAATTTCATTTCTGTCTGTCAAATTTTTTCTCACCTGATCATAAGAACTTTTCAGCTTTTTCTTTACAGTCGTTCCGGACTCTAAAGATTCACGACGAAATGTAACATAATTGTATGAATCTGACTGAAATTCATAGGAATTTCCAACCTGAACAACGCTCTTATACAATTTTTTTGGATACCCAAAAGAATAATCTCCTGCATAAAAAGTCTCATAATCATCTAAGTCTAAAATACTGCTATAATCCGCCTGACTCTGACTGGAAATCAGCGGAAGTTTTTGATTCTTCTCTTCACTCTCGCTTTCTGTCTTTTCTTCCTCTGTAGATGCCTCTGTCACAGCTTCTGTGGAGGCTGACGTTGTCTCAGAAGTTTCCGTTGTCGTGCTTTCCGACACACTCTGTTCTTCTTTTTCAGAATTTCCTGCAATCATCTGCCATGCAAAAAAGACTGCAACCATAAGAATCACTGCAAACAGACCAAGGATCAAATTTTTCTCATTCTTTGCTGCATCTCTTCCTTTTGTTTTTTCAGAAATGCTCTGTTTCTTTTGCGATTCTTTTTGAATATCACATCCACATTCCCCGCAAAATCTTGCATTCTCCGGATTTTCGGCTCCACACTTCGGACAAAACATATTTTTCCTCCCTTTCCCCAGCTATGCTTCTTTCAGGATCATCTTAGGCTTCGTCAATTGCCTTTCCGATATCATTTCGTTTATATTTATTGGCAAAGTCAATCCATTCTGTTGCCTTGTAAGCATTTGCTCTGGCTTCTTTCAAATTATCACCTTTTGCTACAACGCCGAGGACCCTGCCTCCGTTGGTTACAATTTTACCTTCATCAAATTTTGTTCCGGCATGGAATACATAATACCCATCTTTTCCTTTTACTGTATCCAATCCCTGAATTTCAAAACCTTTTTCATATTTTTCCGGATATCCATCAGACGCTAGCACAACACAGACTGCCGCATTGTCTTCAAACTCTAACTCTATATCGGCTAATCTTCCATCCACACAGGCCTCCATAACATCCAGAATATCATTCTTCATTCTTGGAAGAACAACCTGAGCCTCCGGATCTCCAAAGCGAGCATTATATTCCAAGACCTTTGGTCCGTCTTCTGTCAGCATTAATCCGGTAAATAAAATTCCGGTAAAAGGTCTTCCCTCCGCTGCCATAGCGTCTATGGTCGGCTGATATACATATTTTTCACAAAATTCTTCCACTTCTCTTGTATAAAACGGGCTTGGTGAGAACGTTCCCATACCGCCGGTGTTCAGTCCCTGATCTCCATCCTTTGCACGTTTATGATCCTGAGCAGAAGTCATACATTGAATCGTCTTCCCATCGCAAAAAGCAAGAACGGAGACTTCTCTTCCCGTCATAAATTCTTCAATGACGATTTCATTTCCCGCATCTCCAAACTGCTTATCAAGCATCAGAGTTTTTACCCCTGCCTTAGCTTCTTCTAATGTATTGCAGATCAATACACCTTTTCCCAAAGCCAATCCATCTGCCTTCAAAACAATCGGCATATTTGCTGTCTCTAAATATGTAAGCGCTTTCTCAGGATCCGTAAAATTCTCATATGCTGCTGTCGGAATATGATATTTCTTCATTAAATCCTTGGAAAAAGCTTTGGATCCTTCAATGATGGCTGCATTCTTTCTAGGTCCAAAGACGCGGAGCCCTTCTGCCTCAAATACATCTACAATCCCGCCCACCAGCGGATCATCCATTCCAATAATCGTCAAATCAATTTTTTTCTCTTTTGCAAAGGCAGCAAGCTTTTCAAATTCCATAGCGCCAATCTCAATACACTCCGCAAATTCTGAAATTCCCGCGTTTCCCGGTGCACAGTATATTTTTTCTGTTTTCGGACTTTGTGCTACAGCCCAGGCAATGGCATGTTCCCTTCCGCCGCTTCCTACGATTAAAACTTTCATTCTTTTTCCCTTTCTATCTTTTTATCGCTTTCGTCTATCTCTTTTGCACTTTTCCATCCATTACTTTGATTCTTCCATTTGCAAAATCATCAATGGCTTTAGGCAGAATCACCCACTCTGCCTGCTCCATAATTCTGCGCTGAAGAATTTCCGGTGTGTCGTTCTCTTTCACGAGAACCGCTTTCTGATCAATGATCGGTCCGGTATCGGTTCCTTCATCTACAAAGTGCACCGTTGCACCTGAAACCTTCACACCCCGCTCCAGAGCTTTCTCATGGACTTTCAGTCCATAATATCCGGTTCCGCAGAAGGCAGGAATCAAAGACGGATGAATATTCATAATTCGGTTTTCAAATTTATGAATGATTTTTTCCGGAATTACAACCAGACATCCTGCCAAAACGATTAAGTCAATGTTCCGATCTGTTAATTCTTTATAAAGTGCATCGTTAAATAACTCTCTTGTATCAAAATCCTTTGGGGAAAGAGCCACGGCTTCAATGCCGTGGCTTTTTGCACGCTCCAATGCATAAGCGTTTTTATTATTGCTGATGACTACATCAATGGCAGCGTTGGTAATCGAACCCTGACTGATTCCATCAATGATCGCCTGCAGGTTTGTTCCTCCTCCGGATACCAGTACCGCAAGCTTTAGCATAAAGTAACTCCTTTTTCTCCTGATCTTATATACCCTACCACATATGGAGTATCTCCGGCTGCCTTAATCGCCTCCATCGTTTTCTCTACATCATCCTTTTCCACTGCTACAATCATTCCAAGCCCCATATTAAAGGTATTGTACATCATCTCTTCTGCAATATTTCCTTCTTTTGCAAGCAGTTGAAAGATTTCCGGAACCTCATAGCTGTCTTTTTCGATCACCGCGTGCACTCCATCCTTCAACATTCTCGGAACATTTTCGTAAAATCCGCCGCCTGTAATATGACTGCATGCTTTTACTTTAATTCCTGCATTTTTAATACTTTTCAGCGCTTTTACATAAATTCTTGTAGGCGCAAGCAGCGCTTCTCCAAGAGTTTTCCCTAATTCTTCATAATAAGTATTTAACGATGCTTCACTCATATCAAATACATTTCTTACAAGAGAAAATCCGTTGCTGTGAACTCCGCTGGACGCCATTCCGATTAAAATATCTCCATCTTTAAGATTTTCTCCGGTAATTAAATCTTTGCGATCACAGACACCTACGGAAAAGCCAGCCAGATCATATTCATCTTCCGGCATCAGTCCCGGATGCTCCGCAGTCTCTCCGCCAATTAACGCCGCATCTGACTGAACACATCCCTCTGCCACGCCACTTACAATAGCAGCAATCTTTTCAGGATAGTTTTTGCCGCAGGCAATATAATCCAGGAAAAATAGCGGTTCGCCTCCTGCACATGCGATATCATTCACACACATGGCAACCGCATCAATTCCAATGGTATCATGCTGATTTAAAATCATCGCAAGCTTTACTTTGGTTCCGCACCCGTCTGTTCCTGATAATAACACAGGATCTTCCATTTCCTTGATTTTACTTAAAGAAAATGCGCCGGAAAATCCTCCCAATCCACCAAGTACTTCTTCCCTCATGGTTCTCTTAACATGTTCTTTCATTAATTCCACAGAGCGATACCCCGCTTCAATATCAACTCCGGACGTCTTGTAATCCATATGTATTTTCCTCCTAAGTTCTTCCGATACTCGCCGGAATTTATTCTTATTTGTAATCTTTATACCCAATCTGATCAAGCTTCTCTGCTTTTTTTACAACAGACTGCTTCATATCTTCACTGTACAGCTTTAATTTTTCTAATATTTCCGCATCCGATGCTGCTAAAATCTTTGCTGCCAGAATTCCTGCGTTTAATCCTCCGTTAATTGCAACCGTTGCAACCGGAATTCCGGAAGGCATCTGAACAATCGAATAGAGGGAATCTACCCCGCCAAGATCTGAAGTTTTCATTGGAATACCAATAACCGGCATTGGAAAGAGCGCCGCACACATTCCCGGCAAATGCGCTGCTTTGCCTGCTCCTGCAATGATGACTTTGACTCCGCGGTCTTCAGCGCCCTTTGCCCATTCAAAGAAAATATCCGGTTCTCTGTGAGCGGAAATGATTGTCATTTCAAAATCAATTCCCATTTCTTCTAAAAACTCTGCTGCTTTTTTCATAATCGGCATATCAGAATCACTGCCCATTACAATCGCTACTTTTGCCATTTGTATTCTCCTTATCCTTTATAAAATAATTTATCGCGCTGCGCACAAAGCACAGCGCAGTTCTTTCTATCCTTTTATTGTACTGATTTCACAGATTTCCGTCAATGGTTCATTTAACGTTTCCGTTCCCGGCAGCACAAATCGTCCGTTTTCAATTATCGGAATCTCTGTTCCCCCCAATCCAACTGCGACAATCGAATCCAGCTCTTCATAGGGAATGGTAATATCCGTATGACACTGGAAATATTCTCCCTTTCTGGACTTCTCATTATATTTGGCTGCAATTTCCTTGCCGTCGGGATTATATACCCTAGTCTCCTCACTGTGACTGTAGCAGGTATCGCCGACGGCAAAATGCGGACCCATTTTTTCCACAATTAAAATGGGAAGTTTATATAAAATGTCATATTTTTTTGCCATTGCATATGCTGTGGTATTGGTTCCCACCGCAAATTCTCCCATTGGAAGCGTCTCTCTGCCATACAGAAGATTGTCTTTGATCAATGCTTTATTTCCTTCTTCGTTCTCAAAGTTTTTGCAAGTGTAATCGACAATCATTCCGTTTTCAAAGATCAGACATAAATCTATAAACTTCAAATCTCGAAGATAAACTTCTCCCACATGCAACACCCCGTTGGTTCCTGCAAGTTTTGGGGATGTAAAAACTTCCCCCACCGGAATATTCACATCTGCCAGACAATTCTCAAAATTTGTCTCTTTTGCAGGATCCTTTCTTTCATGCATTGACACATACAAATCTGTACGGTTTTTCCCGGCACCTTTGATGTGAACCTCCAGAGCCTGATCCAGTGCGTCGATCAGATATTGCTGAATCTTTCGATACTTATTTTTATCCAATGTATTAACTTTGACAACTTCCTCAAAAATCTGTTCAAACTGATCGCCGATTTCCGGAATCGGATACGCGATGATCGTAAAGCTTCTCTGATCTGGCTTCACATATTCATTGACAATTTCCGATGACCGAATCTGAAATTCTACCGATAACTCCTGCTGTTTTTTACTGTATTTCAAATTTTCTTCTTTATTTTCAGGAAGAAACGGACGTTCCCCAAAGGTTTCCATACATGCCGGACCTGCAAATACACTCGCCTCCTCCTTATAACGTTCATAGGCATTGCGATAACATTCCAGCTTATGCTTCATAAAACGGTTATCAAAATATAATGCCTGATCGTATCGATGGTCATATTCATATTGCGGATTTGGACTGGAAGATCCATACCCCGTCTTTACAAGTCCTTTGGTCAGACTGGAAATTCCGTTTCGATAAATAATCGGTGCAAGTCCGATCTCCGCAAATTGACGGACAGCTTCTCTTACAATCGGCTCGAATCCAATCGTATAACGGAGATTCACGGTCCGTTTCCCACTCATGTCAATATTGTTTATGATAAATCCTTCATGAAATCCTTCCACATACGTCTTTGCCATCTTTTTAATTTCTTCCTTGGGAAGAGAGTTTAAATACATGAGCGTTCGGATTTCATTTTCAGAAATGTATTCTCCATACTGATATAAGCTGTCCGGATTATTAAGATCTGATTTCATTACAATATCTACAGCAAAGGTTAACGTCGGATCTAACTGCTCCCGAATTCGATACTCAAAAACATCCTCGCTGTAATCCCTCATATGGTCAAAGATAATCTGCCGCACTTTTTCCGGCTTTTCTTCTCTCGCTGCAAATAACTGGTAAATCTCTAAAAACAGCTCGTTGTGTATGACCAAATCAAAAAGTCTTTCTTCCACTGCATACAGAAACCCACTTCGGATCTCTGTATAAAGAAACGCAAAGATTTGGCCATAGTCATCTCCAAACTGATGAACACAAAACCTTGGATTCCCAAGACAGTGTTCATAAACCTCCGGTGAAATCTCCTGATACCATTTCTGATTCCATACTTTCAATTGCGCAAGAGACTTGGGATTGGTATCATAAACATCATTGATAAATAAAAGCGTGTCCGCCATCTCAGAAAAGAAAGCGGAAAATTTTCCCATAGTTTGAAGATCCTGTTTTATCCCCTGAAGTCTTTCTTTATTTAATTCATGTCTTTCCAGTAAAATTTCACTCACAATATACTCCTTTTATTTTATGATTCCTAAAATAAATAAAACCACTGAAAAAATCAGCACCATTCCATTACTGATGCATCCAACGACTTTCCATTTTATAATTGCCGCTGTATCGCGAAAGCTCTGTATTGCCAAAAACAGACCAAGAGCTGCCATCCCCATAAAAAGCCATCCGGCAGCTCCTAAAAGGATGCTTCCATTTCCTTTCATATCTACTGACTTTAATATCAGAAAATAATAGCCAGCCAATCCCGCCGCCCCTAAAATCACTGAGATCACTGATCTTGCGGAAATCACCTGATCTGACGGACGATATGCAAATGTCTTCTTCCGATTCCGTTTCATTTCTTTTTCCTCCTGTATCCATCATAGCACGCCAACAAAATCCGATAGACAAGGTATCCCATAAACCCACCGATTGTATTCATCAGTAAATCATCTACATCAAATACGCCAACCTTCATCAGAAGCTGACTGGTTTCAATGACCAGACTAAAAATAAAGGTAGCAAGCACAGACCGAAACAGTGCTTTTCGTTTTTCAATTACGACCGGAATCATAAATCCAAATGGGCTAAATGCAAAAATATTTCCAAATAAATTGGTAATCACTGCCTCTGCCGACAAAAGGTGCCGATACATCCAAAATCGTTTGATTTCTTTCAGAAGTACCAAATTCACATGGGAGCTATGATATCCTGTATCTCTTCCATACCGCTCACTTAATAGCACAAAATAAAAAATTACTATGATATAAAGGTAAAATAAAATTTTCACCCCGCATTTGACAATTTTTTTCTTATTGATCGCCACAAGACTCATCCTTCATGTTTTACGCCATATTTTTCATAGTATGCGTCAATTGCTGATTTTAATGTATCATTTATTATGATTTTTCCCAGACATTCCTTATTATAAAGACATTCTACAACCTCTTCCATTGTAACAATCGCGGCGGTATCAAAGCCATAAAGATCTTTTACTTCATCTAAAGCACACTCTTTTCCGCCTTTTCCCACTTCCATTCGGTTTAAAGAAACCATCAATCCTACAATTGTCACATCAGCAGCCTCTCTTACCTTTGGAACGGTTTCTTCCATAGATTTTCCGGATGTTGTCACATCCTCAATCATAATAACACGGTCTCCGTCTTTCAACTGACTGCCCAAAAAACCTCCCTGATCTGCGCCGTGATCTTTCACTTCCTTTCGATCAGAGCAATACCTTACCTCTTTTCCGTACAGTTCACTATAGGCAATGGCAGTTACAACGCCCAGAGGAATTCCCTTATAAGCCGGTCCGAATAATACGTCAAAGTCATCTCCATATGTGGTATGAATAGCCTTTGCATAATATTCTCCCAGTTTTTTTAACTGTGATCCTGTTACATAAGCTCCGGCATTCATAAAAAATGGAGATTTTCTGCCGCTCTTCAATGTAAACTCCCCGAATTTCAGCACATCACTCTCCACCATAAACTCAATAAATTCCTGTTTATATGCTTCCATATCTCTTAAAACCTCCGTATTTACAACCTCACATCCGATATCTTAAAGTAAAATACCAGCATATAAGCTGAATTTTTACTTACTTTCAAGCTTTTTATACTCATTATAATAAAAGCGAATGACATCTTTTCTTGTTACAATTCCAATAAAATTTTTCTGATCATCAATCACCGGAACAAAGTTTTGTTCCGTTATAATGTCCACCAAATCGTCCATATCCGTGCTGATAGTCAATGCCTGGTTATCCCGTTTTCTCGGAATTTTCTGAATGTTAATTTTCTCCGCCTCAAGGATATCCCAATGACAAATGGACTCCATGGCTCTCAATATATCACCTTCGGTGATCGTTCCTGCATACTTTCCGTCCTCAGTCAGTGTCGGAACCGCCGTATATCCATGATATCTCATCTTTTCCAGCGCCTGTCTCAAACTTTCATCGGCAGGAATATATGCTACATTTTCTTTCGGTGTCAGAAAAAACAAAATATTCATATCCTTTCCCTCCTTTGGCTTTTATTTTACGCAGCCAATTAATTCCTGAATATCTTCCACTTGATGTCTTCTCATATATTCTTTGATTCCTTCAATCACATCCAGCGTCGCAGACGGATTTACAAAATTGGCAGTCCCAACCGACACCGCCGTCGCACCTGCCATTAGAAACTCCAAAGCATCCTGTGCCGTTGCAATTCCCCCCATTCCGATAATCGGTACATCCACCGCATTGGCTGCCTGATACACCATACGCAGTGCTATCGGTTTGATTGCCGGTCCTGACATTCCTCCGGTCTTATTTGCCAGAACAAAGTCTCGTTTTTCAATATCAATCTTCATACCGGTCAGGGTATTGATCAAAGACAGCGCATCACTTCCGGCAGCCACCGCAGCCTTCGCCATCTCCGTAATATCTGTTACGTTAGGACTTAATTTCATAATAATGGGCTGTTTTGCTTTCGCCTTCACCGCCTTTGTAATCTCATAAAGAGCTTTTGGGTCCTGTCCGAATGCAATTCCGCCTTCTTTTACGTTGGGGCAGGAAACATTGATTTCCAGAAGATCCACTGGCTCCTCTGCCAACCGCTCTACCACTTCTACATAATCTTTTTCTGATTTTCCACAAACATTCACAATCACCGCTGCCCCGGATTTCTGAAGAAACGCAAGATCCCGCTTCACAAAAACATCAATTCCCGGATTTTGCAGTCCGATGGCATTTAACATCCCTCCGTATACTTCTGCAACTCTTGGAACAGGATTCCCCGGCCACGGAACATTTGCAACTCCTTTGGTGGTAACCGCTCCAAGTTTTGAGAGATCTACAAACTCACTGAATTCTTCGCCGGATCCAAATGTTCCAGATCCTGTTGTTACCGGATTTTTCATTGTTACTCCGGCAATATTTACTGATAAATTCATTACAGCTCCACCTCCCTGGAATCAAATACCGGTCCGTCCTTGCAGACTCTTTTGTTGTGTACATTAGAATGGCTGTCCACGTCTCTGGAGTTACAGACACATGCAAGACACGCACCGATTCCACATGCCATCCGTTCTTCCAGTGAAACCTGTGCCTCTATATTTTCTGTTTCTGCATAACTCTTAATTCCCCGAAGCATCGGCGTTGGCCCGCAGGCATAAATGATTTCTCCATCAACTCCCTGTTCTCTGATTGCATCCATCACATTTCCTCGTGTCCCATAAGAACCATCTTCTGTCGATACCACAACTTTGCCAAGCTCCTCAAACTCGTCCTTTAAAAACATTTGCTGATTTCGATATCCAAGCACAATGGTTTTCTCACAGGAAAGTTCTTTTGCCAATTCCAACATCGGCGGAATTCCAATCCCCCCTCCGATCAAAATGGCTTTTTCTTTTTTTATTGTAAATCCATTTCCGAGAGGTCCTAAGATCTTCACCCGGCTTCCCGGTTGATAGGAAGATAACTCTTTTGTTCCTTCTCCTGCAATCCGATATACAATTCTTAAAGTTCCCTGTTCTCTGTCAATTCCACAGATACTAATCGGTCTTGGAAGAAGTTTGGAAGGATTATTTAAATATACAGAAAGAAACTGACCGGCTCTGGTCTCCTTTGCAATTTCTTCCGCTTTTAATGTCATATCAAAAATTCCATCTGCAAGAGATGTCTGACAGATCACTTCTGCTTCCATTTGCTTTTTACTCATTTGGCATCTCCTTTATTTTTTTCATTTACAGCTGTGTAAAGCCTGCGTTCCTATTTTATAAATGCCTGTCTTAAATCCTCTTTCATATCAAGGACTGCCTGTCTGGATGCCTCCGCATATTTTTCAGCACCAAACCGGCTGTAGGCTTCCTGTTGATAAGCACAGATAATTCCTCTGGAAGAATTTACAATGGCACCAAGTCCATCCTCATTGAAAAATGGCGCTAAGTCCTTTGCCTGTCCTCCCTGTGCCCCGTAACCAGGAACGAGAATATAAGCTTTGGGCATAATTTTTCTTAATACTTCTCCCATCTCAGGATATGTAGCTCCGACAACGGCGCCAACATAGCTGTAAGAATCTCCCATGAGCGCTTCGCCCCAGCTGGCAACTTTTCGAGCGACCAGTTCGTACAGCGCAGTTCCGTCAATTTTCTGATCCTGAAATTCTCCGCTGGATGGATTTGAAGTTTTCACAAGAATAAACATTCCCTTCTTCTCTTCCCTGCACACCTCCATAAATGGCCGCACTCCATCGCTTCCCAAATATGGATTCACTGTAACAAAATCTTCACAAAATCCGCTGTATGCCTTAGTTCCAACTACCGCTTTTCCCACATGACCAATGGCATACGCTTTTGAGGTGGAACCAATATCCCCTCGCTTAATATCTCCTATGATCAACAGTCCTTTGCTTTTGGCATATTCGCAGGTTTTCTGAAAAGCCGCAAGTCCCGGAATCCCAAACTGCTCATACATTGCAATCTGCGGTTTTACTGCCGGAATCAAATCATAAATATGATCTACAATTCCTTTATTATATTGCCAGATTGCTTCTGCAGCTCCCTCTAAAGTTTCTCCATATGTTTTGAATGCAGCTTTCTTTATATGCTCCGGCACATAATCAAGCATTGGATCTAATCCCACTACAATCGGCGCATTTAATTTTTTAATCTTATCTACTAACTGATTGATCATCGAAATCTCCTTTTTCTCTTTTTTTCTTTCCGCTTACTGCTGATTATTCTAACATAAAAAGGGAGTTTCGTCTATGAAACTCCCTGAAAATCCTGAATTGTTTTAATGACTCCCGACATCCTCTGATATTGCTGTTCCTTTTCTTTTTCACACATTACCACAATTTGACGGCAGCCGGATTCATAAGCATTTTTGATACCCGAAAGGGAATCTTCAAAAATGCAGATATCCTCCATTTTTACCCCGATGTTTTTTGCAGCTTTTTGAAACATTGCAATCTTATTTTCATAAGTTCCGTCGTCATACACAATCAACTCCGGATCCATCCACTGATCCAAATGAAATGATTCCACAAAAAAGTCAATGTTTTCTTTGATTGAAGCACTTGCAATGGTAAAAGGAATTTTCTGCCGTTTTAGCTTCTCAAAAAATTCTTCTGTTCCGGAAACCAAATGAAAATTCTTCCGGTCCTCTCTGCAAAACTTTCGATAATACTCTTCCTTCCGAAGAGAATATTCTTCCTCCTGCTGAGGCGTTGCTTTTCCATCCGTCAGATAACGAATGTTTTGCACGTTCGGTGTTCCATTTAATTGTCCGTGAAGTTCTTCCTCTGTGATATCTTTGTTTCTCAAAAGCTTTGAAATCTCATTCCATGCTCTCTCATGCTTATCATTGTCAAAAAACAGCGTTCCGTTAAAATCAAAAATGATCCCCTGATATTTCATCGTCATACCTTTGCTTCTCCTTCTTTTGTCTTCACGCCCTGATATCCCCCGATCTTCTTTACACATAAATATAATCTGTCATAACCGGCTGCATGCCACTTTTCTCAATCATATGATAAATCTCATCCACAGTTCTTCCGTCATCAATTTCAAACTGTTCGTCGCCTTTTTCTTCCTCCTGACTGTGCCCTCCGATTCCAACATTCACGCCTGCCGAAATTTTGGTAGCTGCAATCTTGATAATATGATTTCTAAATTTTGCAGATTCCCTGCTAGATATGGTAATACTTGCAAATGGCATAAAAATACGATATGCACAAATAACCTGAAGCAACTGGGGTTCATGGACATCTTTTGGATTAATTTTATCATTATTAATGATCGGACGCAATCTCGGACAAGAAAACGCAATTTCCGCATGAGGATACTTTCTCTGAAGAAGCCATGCATGCATCCCTGTTGCCAGCGCATCTTTCCGAAAGTCATCCAATCCCAAAAGCGCCGCAAAACCTACTCCGCGGATGCCTCCCATCACCGCCCGCTCCTGTGCATTGAAGCGGTAAGGAAAAATTCGCTTTCTTCCTCCCAAATGTAATGTCTTATATTTTTCCGGATTATAGGTTTCCTGAAATACCGTAACAAAATCCGCACCGCATTCATGGAGATAAGCATAATCCTTGGAATCCATTGGATAGACTTCCAATCCCACGACTTTAAAGTATTTCCGAGCAATTTTACATGCATCGCCAATGTATGTTACATCTGACATTTTCGGACTTTCTCCTGTGAGAATTAAAACCTCTTCCAAGCCGCTGTCGGCAATGGCTTTCATCTCCCGCTCAATCTCTTTCGCATTAAGTTTCGCCCGCTTAATCTGATTATGGCAGTTAAATCCGCAGTATACACAATAATTTTCACAATAGTTGGCAATATAAAGAGGCGTAAAAATCATTACAGAATTCCCGAAATGTTTTCTCGTCTCCATTTGAGCTTTCCTCGCAATTTCTTCTAAATGCGGCAGCGCTGCCGGTGAGAGCAGCGCCTTAAAATTTTCCAATGAACAGCGCTCTGCTTCAATTGCCGCCTTCACATCCTCTTCTGTATACTCATCCGCATGATATGTTTCAATCTCCGCAGCCACCTGATCCATCAGATCAGACGAAATTGCTTCCATATCCGGTGTATACTCCATATGATTTGTATGCTCATCTATTCTAATGTCCATCATCTCTACTCCTCCAAAAATCCCGTCAATGGTGAAGAAGCACTTCCTCCTTTTTCCATAACTCTTCCAAGACCTGACAAATATGCACTTCTTCCTGCTTCAATCGCTTTTTTAAATGCTTCTGCCATCGTTGGAAGATCTCCTGCTGTGGCAATAGCTGTATTTGCCATAACTGCGGCGGCTCCCATTTCCATCGCCTCACATGCCTGCGATGGTTTCCCGATGCCCGCATCCACGATAATCGGCAAATCAATTTCATCAATCAAGATCTGAATAAAATCTTTCGTGCAGATTCCTCTGTTGGAACCAATCGGAGCACCAAGCGGCATAATAGACGCCGCGCCTGCATTGACCAGATCTCTTGCTGCATTTAAATCCGGATACATATAAGGCATAACGATGAACCCTTCTTTTGCAAGAATCTCTGTTGCTTTAATTGTTTCATAATTATCCGGAAGTAAATATTTAGAATCATGAATCACTTCAATCTTTACAAAGTCTCCGCATCCAACTTCTCTTGCAAGCCTTGCAATGCGCACCGCTTCTTCTGCATTTCTGGCGCCGGAAGTATTTGGAAGCAGCGTCACTCCTTTGGGTATGTAATCTAAAATATTTGCCGTATTGTTTGTGTTGGCTCTGCGAAGAGCTAATGTGATAATTTCGGCTCCTGCGTGTTCCACTGCCGCCTCAATTAAATCCAAAGAATATTTTCCTGATCCTAAAATGAACCGGGACTGGAATTCATGTCCTCCAATGATTAATTTATCCTGTTTCATGTCATTCTCCTTTTTGCTTTTCTTTTTCGTTGTCCATCCATACTCTTTTGTCAGCCGCCCCCGACAAATGCGACCACTTCCAAAGTATCACTGTCATTTAGAATAATATCGGCATATTTTCCCCTGGGAATAATATCCCCATTTCTCTCCACAGCAATTCTTGTGTCCAGGAACCCTTCCTGCACTAAAAAATCACTTAATTTCACGGGACCTTCCAAATGTTTTTCAATTCCGTTTAATTTCATGAAATTCCTCCTATCGGTGTCTGTCGTTTCTGCAGTGACCTTTCACTCCGACACAATGCATCCGCGCGAAGTGTTTCTGATGCAGAAAAGGAAGCACTTTCCTGACATCAAAAAAGGTCCACGAAGAAGCTCACACCCGTGGTGGTGTGCCCCTTCGTGAACCTTTTGTTCACTCTTTCTGTAGATTATCACATTGATATTTTTTTGTCAAGCCGAAAATCTGCCTTATTTCAACGATAAACTTTCATATGCCCATTCTTCCATACTCCAAGAAGAAACAATAAAATTCCCACGGCTCCAATCCATAAATATTTGGACTGCAATTCCTGCATTGTCATAGCATAAGGACCATAATACAGATAAACTGCCGAAGTCTGACCTCTCAGAAATACTGATACGAAAGCATAACTTAAGACAATTACCAGCGTCACTGCAATATTTTTAACAAAAAAAGCAATTGCATAGGCTGCCGCCACAAACAAAAAAGTTTCCAGCACAATCCGCACCCATTCCAATCCCACTCCTTGAAATAAAATCCCATATATTAAGAAAGGCCATGTATTTAAAATAATATAAAGAACATATAAAAATAAAATTTCTTTCCACTTTACCACCTTCGTCACAAAGTAAATTTCATTTCCATCACTTTCAATATATTTTATCATGGAAAATAAAACCCACAAAAGAACCAGTACCGGAGTAAAATATTGTGAAAATCGAATCATCTGAAGCTTTGTTTCTTCCTGTCCTCCATATACCTGATATGTCTGCCAGACAATCAGTGGAATGCAAAAGAGATTTACTAAGAAAGGAAGATAAAAACAAACTCCAAGTTCCTTTATAAAAAGCTGCCATTTTCTTAGTCGAATTTTAAAATCATACATAAATAACCATCCTCGACTGTTGGTTTCTGTTCCGGAAATTCTTGGTTTTCATTTGTCAGAATTCTCCATTTTACTTGATCTTCTTTTTGATATTCTCGAATCACCTGATATTTTCCAACGATCTTTTTCACATCTTCCGGCAATATTTCATATACTTTATGTTCTGCCCGCTGTCTGATTTCTTCTGTAGTCAGAATCCCCAAAAGATTCCCCTGATCTAACACAAGAAGATAATCACACAAAGTTTCAATATCTTCTACAATATGCGTAGATATGATTACAATTTTCTCTTTTTCAAGACCGGTCATAAGATTCTTAAATCGAAGCCTTTCCTGAGGATCCAATCCGGTTGTTGGTTCATCAAAAATTAAAAGTTCCGGATTTCCTAACAATGCCTGTGCGATTCCAACCCTTCTTAACATCCCTCCGGAAAGTTTCTTTATTTTCGTATTCTCTTTTTCTTTCAGATTCACCAATTCCAAAACTCTTGAGATTTCCTCTTCTATATTTTTTAAATTCATATTTTTAAGATCAGAAAAATATTCCAGACATTCTCCCACTGTCAAATCCCGAATCCCCTCAAATTTTTGCGGCAGATACCCAAGTCGTACTTCTGCCTTTTTTATAGCTTTATGGTTCCACAGTACTTCCCCCTGTTGCACATCATACAGTCCAACCAGACATCGGAGCAATGTAGTTTTTCCTGCACCGTTTGCTCCCAAAAGAGCGTAGGTACCTTTCTCTAAATTTGCAGAAATATGGTGCAATACTTCTTTTCTTCCAAATTTTTTTGTCACATTTTTCATTTCAAGCATATATCGTTCCTCCATCTAAAGCCATGGACTATTCCTCAACAAGATTTGCTTCTGCCCAAGATCACAATTTCTCGTTTGATTTACATTCGGCGCAACAAAAATCGTTACATGATCCTTTTTCATCTCCTTTAATGTTTTTTGAGCTTCCCGTATCACTTCTTCAAATCCACCCTCTCCCGTATAACACTCATCATACAGGTAATTGTAAATCATTCGATTGCCGTCTCCAAAGTTTTTTTCTTTATAAAACCCTGCAAAAATTGTACACCCGTCATTTTTTCCTTGATAATCTTTTTTTCTTTTTACTAAATTTGTATAAATTTTTCCTCGATAATCAATGGAAACTTTGAATTTTGTATCCTCTGATACAAAATTGGAAGTCATCGCCATTTGGCTTTTTTGATATAGCGGAAGATACCCTGCTCTCGGATAATATGCAAAGTCTCCCGGAAGATAAATTCCCTGTGCATTAGAGTAATATGCAGCACTATATCCCTCATACTCTACTGTAATGGTTTTAATATTGTCCTCTGCTCGGATTTCAATATAATCCCCTTTCTGATCATACCCCATTGATTTTCCATTTTGATCGTATACTTTTCGTACTTTGTATCCATGATATAACGTCATAAGATATTTTTTCAAACTTCGAGTTACTTTCATGGAAACCTTAGCTTCTAATTGCCTTCGGATTTTTAAATCCATATTGTAAGCCGTAATTTTATAATTTGCATCTTTTCTTTTCACCTTACCAACGCCAGTCTCATAATAATATTGATCATGTGCCATGGTATTGTCCGGATTATTATTCATGTTCACTTTTGATGCCGGCATTGCATATCCTGCCAAAAAAATAACACAACATATAAATGCCGCAATTTTATAGCAGATTCTACACTTTCTACTCATGAGAATGAAAAAAACTACCATTGAAGTCCAAAATAAAATCAAAGCAATCCTATAACTTAAAATTGATTGCCCAAATGCATAGATGGTTGAAAATCCGCTATTTACCAATGGCATAATATTCAAAAATTCCACGATTGGATAAATACTGTTTTTTATATTTCCTGCCATACACTGTGCATCCGCAATCTTTTCAGGATACGGAGAAACACAGTATACAATTACCAAAAACACGAGATATGAAAAAATTCTCTTCTCCGTCTTCGATAAGCAAAACCCGATACAAGATGCCAACTGCAATATAAGGAAAATATTTACTATGATATTCTTTACAATATGTATTACATATTCATGATTCGGATCAGAAATCTGATAATACTGATATTCTATAATGGTAATTCCCATAATGATCGCAGACAATAAAAACACCCATACAGTCAAAATAAAAAATGCTGCCATCAACTGTCGATGTTTTTTCCCTTTGGCTGTACAAATTGCAATTTCCGCAATCCCTTCTTTTTGAAACTTCAGATAGTATTCATAACTAATAAAAAGAGTTGCCAGAAACAAAATAAAAGACAACTTCAATGCTCGCTCCAGAGGCAAAGTAATAGAATCTGACCCTAACGGCAATTTATAATACCGAAGCAAAAAGCAGACTGCAAACCCATAAACTAAAACCGTTGCAAATGTCAGCAGTTTGGATTTTAGAAAAACCCGTCTTGCATCTTTTATTAACTTCATAAAGACTCCTTTTCTTTTCCTAACAAGTATGCTACCATAATTTTATCCATATAATACAGTCTGTTTTACAGAATCGGTTGACCGCCTTTTGTATTATATGGATTTTCTGTTTTTTAAAAACACTTCATCAACTTCCTCCCCTCAAAATTCATATTGATCCTTACTTTATCTTCCAATAGAATAATTATTCTGAGTTCTATTTTACTTTTATTTCATCCATTTGTCAACTATTATTATTTTCATCTATGTATTATCTTTTAAATTACATGATATTATAATAAATATATATTACATTAGAAAGGGATTACGATATGGCCAATCGCAACCTATATAGAATTGAGATGCTTCTCTTAAAAATTTTAGAAGATCACATTGCAATCTCGCAATCTCTTTTGCTTCTTCACTTTCATAATTTGCGGAACCACAGGTAGGAACCTCGCCTTTATGTTCCTTTGCTGCTTTCATCCAGTTCTTCAGCGCAGATCCACTGACTCCAAGATTCTCAGCAGCCTTGCCAAGTGGCAGTTCCGGATGATCCAAGCGGGGTTCTAAACTTCTTCGCTATGCACTTATAAATGCTGCATGGCAGACAACTTTAATAAATAAAACCTTTAAGGATTATTACCATCTTAAGATTTCACAAGGCCGCCGTCATTACAATGCATTAGGACATGTAGCACACAAACTTGTTCGTGTCATTCATGAAATGATGATTGAAAATGTTGAGTTTAACTTAATCTAAGTCTTACCTATTCAACTATATTTAATTTTGTCAGCCGCCTCCAACAAATGCAACCACTTCCAAGGGGTCACTGTCGTTCAGAATAATATCGACATATTTCCCCTATAGAAAAGGAACCTCTTTCCTGACATCAAAAAAGGTCCACGAAGAAGCTCTCACCCATGGTGGTGTACCCCTTCGTGAACCCTTTGTTCACTCTGCTTGTAGATTATCATATTGATATTTTTTGACAAGTCGGAAATCTTATAATTGAACAGTTCTTGAACAATACTTTAACGCATCGTCATCATGACTCACCATCAAAATCGTCCGTTTTTCTTTTTGCAAATTCACAAGCAATTTCATTACAATTTCTTTATTCTTTCGGTCCAAGCTTCCGGTAGGCTCATCTGCCAAAATAATATCACTGTCATATAACATAATACGAGCTAAAGCAATTCTTTGCTGTTCTCCTCCCGATAATTGATAAACCTTCTGTTTCAGTATACTTTCCGAAAAACCCACTTTATATAATACTTCCATTATCTTCTTTCGATTTTCTTTTGAAAATCTTTTTTGTACAATCTTCAAATTATCATAAACAAAAGTATCGTCAATCAATGCAAAATTTTGAAACAAATAACCTATCTTAATATGAAATCGTTTCAACAAATTTTTATAATCCTTTGAAGTTACTGCATTTCCGTCTATTTTTATTTCTCCTTCGCAGGGTTCTAAAAGTCCCGCAATATTCAAAAGAGTACTCTTTCCTTTTCCGCTTTCTCCCCGAATCCCTATAAATTCTCCTTTTTCTACGGATAAATTAAAATCCTTTAAAACTTTTTTATCTCCATAAGATTTTCTAATATGCTTCATTTCTATATATGCCATTTTCCCCTATGCCCCTTTCAATGTCAAAATTGCTTTTTTTCTAAAATATTTCCAGAACATGATTCCATAAAGCATACCTTCCATCATCAGATACATCCAAACAGAAACACCAATCGCCAATGCTGCCGCTATGGTAATGATTCCATTCAAGCATAAAAATTTTAACATTGCACAGACGGGAATTCGATGAAACAGTCTGTAGATTCCAAACTCTTTCTTTCTAAACTCCAAATAAATAACAGAAACTGTCATCAAACATAAAATATATGAACACAAATTCATTACCAAAAGGAATCCTGCTTCCAATGAATCGGTTTTTGCATCCCGAACATAAATATCTTTCTCATTTTTCAGTGTGTATAATTTCATTGCAGAAAAATCAATACCTTTTTGTTGAATTGCCTTTTTCAATTTATTTGCCCCTTTTTCCGAATACAACACACTTCCCTGGTTCATCCACAGAACTTTCTTTACAGGATGTACATACAAAACCACGTCCATTGCGTAATAGCCCGGCGTTAAAATATCCTCATAGATCTGTCCGTTTTTCAACCAACGTATTTTGGCATTTTCAATTCCAAGTTCTTCTGCTATCTGCTTTTGTTCTTTTTTGTACTTCTCCGGAATCATAAGCCATGTCCTGCCCTCCATATCTGCTGTCCGGATTCGATTGCCTTTGGTATCCACAATTTTTATTTTTTCACATAAATTATCGGAAAGTTCCATATAATTTCCCGTAAATTCTTCCGTAGAAACATTTTTAAGTTCTGAATTTTGATATAATTCTTCCGGTGGAGTATAGTTATATATCTCTTTATCGGAAAACTTTCCAATGACCGCTTCCAATTCTCTTTGTATGTTTTCAGCCGGCACAGTTGATGTATTTAACCAACTGAAGTTCCATGAATTCCGTTGCTTCATTTCCTGAATTACATTTTTTGTATAACGAATCTGACGAACAAACTGTTTGGCATTGGTCATAACACAGATTACAATTATAATCTTCAATGCTAATGTCAGATAAAAATTTATTTCATAATTTTTCTTATTCTTTACTGCATCGGCAATATAAATTCTTGATATAAAAAAACTTCCGAATAGCACTGATACCATATAAACCAAGAACAAAAATCCCAGCATATAAACACATAATTTCAGATAAATCAAAAGCATAGAAATATCGGCTTTTAAAACATATCCTCCAAATAAAATCATGCCTCCTAAAGCCAATGCTGCAGTATGAATGAACATCGTTTGAAACATCCGGCAGGAAATGCGAAATGTACCCCATCCGTATAATTTTAAAATTCCAATTTCTTTTGACCGGTAAACATAATAG
Organism: Anaerostipes stercorihominis; assembly: GCF_057535655.1. Lineage (NCBI taxonomy): Bacteria > Bacillati > Bacillota > Clostridia > Lachnospirales > Lachnospiraceae > Anaerostipes > Anaerostipes stercorihominis. The sequence goes on from NZ_BAAJCL010000017.1 coordinate 32,043, forward strand.
GACACAATACAAAAAACAGCTAAAAGAAAGATTTGCGAAAAAAACTTTACATTTAATATATTGAACAGCATAGCAACACCAAAAGGATGCGGGGATTCTGCATCCAAACTCGTTTCAAAGCCATCCTTTTTCAACAATTTTCCAGATTTTGTACTTTCTCTTCATTGGATTCTTTCACTGAAAAATATTGGATCTTTGCTCTTTTCTTTAAATTTCTTCTTCGATATACGACTTTTTCCTTTGGAAAAATACTTGGCTGTACTCCACTTTTAAATTTTCCTTTGGGATGGAGAAATGTGATATTCATTCGTTTATGCCCAAAGCTTGCATTCTTAAACTCCCTAATTTGTATTGTAACATCACTTTTTTCTGCTAAACTTTCTAATCTCTCATCTGTAATATAATGAGACAAATTAAAAAAATACTCTTTTTGCGTACTTTGAATTGTATATTTTTTATCTGCAAGATAACAAAAAAACAGAATCGTAAAAAATACCGTAAAAAGTCCAATTAAATTAAATAATTTTTTCATATTCTGAATCTTCCTTATTTTAAAAGATATCTTATGGATAAAATACACTGTTTCATCCATAAGATATTAATGTTAGATAAACATTTCACTATTTTACTGTTTGGAAGTTTTTATATCCTGATTTTTCCACAACCACTGGATTTTTATGAGTTGCCTTAATTGTCGTTCTTACTTGCCCTGAAGCATCTAACTTTTTGGAACCCGCCAACACATTACTAATTAAGACAAATGCTAATATCACACTACAAATACTAATTTGAGTAAACTTTGAAATAGTAGACCTCATATTTTTTCTCCCTTCGCTTCACTTTTCTTTTTATTTTTGTTATACCTGTCACATCTATATAATACAGTCTGTTTTACAGAATCGGTTGACCACCTTTTGTATTATATGGATTTTCTGTTTTTTAAAAACACTTCATCAACTTCCTCCTCTCAAAATTCATATTGTTCAAACCTTTATCTCCCCATAGAATAATTATTCTGAGTTCTATTTTACTTTTATTTCTTCCATTTGTCAACTATTATTATTTTCATCTATGTATTGTCTTTTAAATTACATAATATTATAATAAATATATATTACATTAGAAAGGGATTACGATATGGCCAATCGCAACCTATATAGAATTGAGATGCTTCTCTTAAAAATTTTAGAAGAAGGTGACTGTTATGGATATCAGTTAACTCAATCGATTCAAAAACGTTCCAACGGACAAATTAAAATTGCCGAGGGAACCATGTATCCTATTTTGTATAAACTTTTAGATCAAAAATTTATTTCTGATTACAAAGAATTGGTAGGAAAACGCCAGACGAGAGTTTATTATCATTTGGAAACTGCCGGAAAAGAGCATTTATCTAAATTGACAGAAGACTATTACCGAATGATTGATGCAATTCAATCCATTCTTGGACCCAGAGAATGATTTTCAAACCATTAAGGAGAGGATTTATGAATCAGTATTTAAAAAACTGCCGAAGACTATTTCCTGTTTACGGAAAATATGAACGACAGTTTATCAAAAAATTAAAAGAACGCATTCAGGAGTTTTCTATTGATTTTCCTGATTTTTCTTATGAAGAATTAGTAGAGAATTTTGGTTCTCCAAAAGAAATCGTACTCAGCTATTATGACAGTGTTGAAGACGATTATTTATTAAAAAAGACAAATTTAGCAAATAATATTCGTATTTTTTTGATCAGTATTTTTATTATAATAATTGCTTTCTTTTCTTACCGCACTTATACAGTATACCAATCCTATTTAGATGCAAGAGATACTATTATTATTCATGAAGATACTACAATCGAAGAATTACCTTAACTTTAGGGAGGAATTTCAGGATGAAACATTTAAAAATATTTTTTCTCACATTTTTATGTATTTTACTTTACAGTGTTCCTATTATGGCAGAAGACACATCAAATACTGTCACAATTGAGACCTTCGAAGATGGCAGCTATATGGAATCAACCATAGAAGAAAGCTCTGATGTTCTGCTGTTTTCTGCATCTTCCACTAAAAGCGGACGTAAAACCAATACTTATAAAAGCAGTTCCGGCAAAACCATTTGGTCTGTCACTGTGACCGGTACCTTTACTTATAACGGAAGTTCTGCCAAATGTACCAAAGCAACGGTATCTACTACCTGCCCAAACAGCAACTGGAAAATTACAAAGACATCCGCAGCAAAATCAAATGCTGCCGCTTCAGCTACTGCTACTGCAAAAAAATATCAAGACGGCAGTTATATACAAAGTTTAACACGCACTGTAAAACTAACCTGTAGTAAATCCGGTAAATTATCATAACATTCAAACGGTTTCAAAAAGACCAGCTTTTTGAAACCGTTTTTCTAGCTGAACGGATTTAATTTTCCAAAATCTGCTTTTTATTTTTTGTAATTGCAGAATACAAACCATACCCAATCATGCATCCTATTGTATTCAAAATGATATCATCTATATCCACTGAGCGATAAAACACTCCCAACATCATTCCCAAAATTCCCTGCAGTCCCTCTATGGCAATACTAAAGCCACACCCTATCGCAACTGCTTTTTTCCAGGATGACAGTCTAAAAACCCAGCATAAAATAAGTTCCACAACCAAAAACAAACCGATATTACCCAGAAGCTGAACTTTCACTCCATGATATATTCCATGGGCTGCATCATATATATATCCTAATATGGAATGAAACGGTATGAAATTCGACGCATAATAAAATGAAACATCCTCTTTTCCCAACGGAACAGGGAATAAAGTTATTGTCAAAACCCCGGTCAACATCATCATACATATTATATTTTGAAACAGCTCACAAACATCCCAATGATACTTTAACTGAAATAAAACAATGATAAAAATCGAAAAAATCATAAAAAAAACAACTGCAAATATTTCATTTATAAAAGACATATATTTCTCCTTCTAATTTTGTTTTATCCAACCGGTTCCTATAACCGCCTTCTTCCTAGGACTTTTTTCAGACTTACGAACACGGAAAGAATAATCTCCTTTTGCTAAATTCATTACTTTTGTAGAACTTCCACTTGCTTTAAATTTCAATTCACCTTTTTTAGTTCCTCCAAATAATTTATTTTTATATGCCGTAAAATAAATATAATCTTCCCCTCCTGAATTCGTGGTAGATAAATGAACCGTTATATTAGGTTTAGACAAACTGGCGTTTACCGCTAAATTAACATAGTATTTAAAATCATATGCAAAAGAATATTTTTTCCCGCTAATTTCTCCACAAGGCATAATATCAGATTCTTGCGCTTTCACAATTTCTTCTTGTCTTTGATAATCTTCTTTCTCTTCATTCGATGCTGAAACAGGAATTGTGCTAAAAGAAGTTATCGTCCCTCCTAATGTACATAATATTATAACAATTGCCATTTTCCATCTTTTCACTATCTTCATATTTACAATTTCTCCTTTTAAAACTCTTTTTAATATATTATTTCAAATTCCTTTTCTTAATGATATACACCATTTCCTCCTTTCAAAATTCGTATTTACCCTAATTTTATTTCTCCATAGAATAATTATTCTGGATTCTATTTTACTTTTACCTTTATCATTTGTCAACAATTATTTTTTTCATCTAGGTATTGTATTAAACATTACAAATATTATAATAATTAAGAAGAGCTGATAAAACATTTCGGTTCTCCAAAAAAATAAACGGTTTCAAAAAGACCAGCTTTTTGAAACCGTTTTGTTTTTTATTTTATTTACTTTGCAATTCTTTCTAACTGCTCTTTTACCTGTGCTAACATCTGCTGATATTTCGCCAGCTTATCTTTTTCTTCCTGTACCTTTGCCTCCGGTGCCTTGCTTATAAATCTTTCATTTCCAAGCATACCCTCACAGCGTTTGATCTCTCCTGTCAAACGTTTCTGCTCTTTTGCAAGACGTTCTTTTTCCTTTTCGATATCTACTAATTCCGCAAATGGCATATAAATCACCGCATTTGGGATCACGGCAGATACCGCATCTTCTCCAATGCCTGTCTGGTCATCTTGAATCAAGACTTCACTGGCATATCCCAAAGTTGCAAAGAACACTTTCCCCTGTTCAAAGATATCCCGCACTTCCTGACTTTCGGATACGACATATACCTGTGCCTTTTTCTTTGGAGATACATTCATCTGGGCACGAATATTTCGGATTCCCCGAACGGCTTCTTTGATTGTTTCCACTGCCTTCTCATCTTCCTCAAAATTCCATTCTTTCTTAAATTCCGGCCACTTGGCAAGCATAATGGACTCTTCGTCTGTCAGATTACAGTAGATTTCTTCGGTAATAAACGGCATATACGGATGAAGCAGTTTTAACGCTTCTGTAAGAACCGTATTCAAAGTCCACAAAGCAGCCGCTTTGGTTTCATCTTCATCATTGTACAGACGCGGTTTCACCATCTCAATATACCAGTCGCAGAATTCTTCCCACAGAAAATCATTTAATTTCTGAACGGCAATTCCCAGTTCAAATTTTTCCATATTTTCTGTCACATCTTTTGCCAATGTATTTAATTTTGATAAAATCCATTGATCTGCACTGGTTAAATCTTTTAATTCTACATTTTTAAACTCTGCCTGTTCCAGATTCATCATAATAAACCTGGATGCATTCCAGACTTTATTGGCAAAATTACGACTGGCAATGACACGTTTTTCAGAAAAACGCATATCATTTCCCGGTGCATTTCCTGTCACCAGTGTAAAGCGCAGTGCATCTGCACCATATTCTGCAATGATTTCGAGAGGATCAATGCCATTCCCCAAGGATTTGCTCATCTTACGGCCCTGTTCATCACGTACTAATCCATGAATTAGTACCGTATCAAACGGGCATTTTCCTGTATTCTCATAACCTGAAAATACCATTCTTACTACCCAGAAGAAAATAATATCATATCCGGTAACCAGCGTATTGGTCGGATAAAAGTAATCCAATTCTTCGGTCTGTCTCGGCCATCCCAAAGTTGAGAACGGCCATAAAGCGGAGCTGAACCATGTATCCAGCGTATCTTCATCCTGTGTAAGATGAGTACATCCGCACTTCGGGCAGACATGAGGTTCTTCTCTTGCTACAACGACCTCTCCGCATTCATCACAATAATATGCCGGAATGCGGTGTCCCCACCAAAGCTGTCTGGAAATACACCAGTCACGAATATTTTCCAGCCAATGCAGATATGTTTTGGTATAACGCTCCGGAACAAATTTTAAATCACCGTTTTTAACCGCCTCAATGGCAGGTTTCGCCAGCTCATCCATCTTTACAAACCACTGCGGCTTGATCATCGGCTCAACCGTCGTCTTGCAGCGGTCGTGGGTTCCCACATTATGTTCATGCTTCTTGATTTTTACAAGATACCCCTGCTCTTTTAATTCTTTCACAATGGCTTCTCTTGCCTCATACCGATCCATTCCCTGATATTTCCCGCCGTTTTCATTGATGGTTGCATCATCATTTAAAATATTGATTTCAGCCAAATGATGACGTTTTCCCACTTCAAAGTCATTGGGATCATGTGCCGGAGTAATTTTTACTGCACCGGTTCCGAATTCCCGATCCACATACTCATCTGCAACTACCGGAATCTGCCGGTTACATAATGGAAGCTCTAACATTTTTCCTATGAGATGGGCATATCTTTCATCCTCCGGATGAACTGCCACCGCAGTATCTCCAAGCATCGTTTCCGGACGGGTGGTGGCAATCTCCAAATATTCCTCACTTCCAACCACCGGATATTTAATATGCCAGAAATGTCCTTCCTGATCTTTATATTCTACCTCCGCATCGGAAATAGATGTCTGACACACCGGACACCAGTTGATAATTCTGGACCCACGGTAAATATAGCCTTTTTCATATAATTTAATAAAGACCTCTTTTACTGCCTCAGAACATCCGTCATCCAAGGTGAAACGTTCTCTGTCCCAGTCACAGGCGGAACCCAGTTTCTTCAACTGACTTACAATAGTTCCCCCATATTCTTCTTTCCATTCCCATGCACGCTCTAAAAACTTCTCTCTTCCAAGATCTTCTTTCTCAATTCCCTCTTCTTTTAGGGCATTGATAATTTTTACTTCTGTAGCGATACTTGCATGGTCTGTTCCCGGCTGCCAGAGAGTACTATATCCCTGCATTTTCTTAAAACGGATTAAAATGTCCTGAAGTGTTTCATCCAGCGCATGCCCCATATGCAGTTTCCCGGTAATATTCGGAGGCGGAATTACAATGGTATATGGTTTCTTTGTGTGATCCACTTCTGCATGGAAATACTTGTGATCCAGCCATTTTTGATACAGACGCTCTTCAATGGCGCCCGGGTCATAGGTTTTTTCTAATTCTTTCTTCATGTCAAAACTCCTCTATTAAAAATTTATTCCTTTTATACAATGTTTCTCAACTTCGGTCTCAATCGAGACCGCTTTCCTGAATTATTTTCTCATGCTTGATCAGCATCTGCTCACATCGGTTTCTTCGTTGAAGCAGTGTGTCAAGACATGTTGTTTTCTTTCCCGGATCATACAAAGCCCTGGGATAATACATCCATAGCTTTGCACTCTTCCACTGATATTTTTTCAGTATCCGCTCCAGTTTCTCCGCTTCCTTTGAAATCTCTCCCGAAAATCGGAGTCTGGCTGACACTTTAACACAAAAATCAAATAATTTCCACTGTTCTTCCGATATATATTCAAATAGAACTTCAAATTCTTCATAATAATATTTCAAATCATTGGCAATCTCCTGCTGATTATTCTCAAGTCTCCTTCTGGAACTGTTTTTATGCCCGTTCATCATTTCATACAATCTGACACTTTCGGCTGCCTTTTTCTGCATCTGAAATAAAATGCCAAGCAACAGCAAAACAATGACAAATACTGCTGCTGATTGCCAGAGATACTGTAAAATCGGAATTCGAAAACGAATGGTGACTGCAACGGCAAAGATCAGCGCCGCCACTCCCATACATAAAAAAGACAAAAAAATCGCCCATTGATTTTTTTTCTTCTCTCTGGCCCCGCCGATGGTTTTTTCAAGTTCTGCCTCATCCCGGCGGACATGTTCTAACTCTTTTTCCAATTGTTTTTTCTCACCCTCCAATGAGTGAATGCTGTGAAGCCCCTGCTTTAGCTCTTCTTCTCTCTCCCACAGGGTTAAGAATTCATCATCACTGATTCTTCCCTCAGAAACTTCATAGAATTCTCTGGCAAATACCCGATAATACTGTCTCGCAGCATCTTCAATTTCCGCACGCTCTCCCGGTTCCTGTTTCATGAATTGCAAAAGATCTTCCTTCTGATCATCAATTTTCTGAATTTCATTTTCATAAAGCGCCACAAATCTCTTTTCCAGCTGAATCTCCCTGCTGTTTTCAAGATCTTCAGATAATCTCTGCTTTGTATTCATCCTTCCACTTCCCTAACATCGCTTTTGTAAGCCTTCTTGTCATAATATCATCTGCTTTCTTTCTATGATAATCGATTTTTCGAAGTTTTACAAATGATTCCTGCTCCCGAATTTCCTGCTCCCTTTGTTTTATGTTATCATAAATGACTTTACATCGTTCTTCTGAAAATGAAATCTTCTTTCCATCCTCCACAAACGAATGATAATCCCCGGAAAGATAGGCAGCCGTAAAATATGCCTCCTGAATCTCTTTCTGCTCTTTTTGCATCAGGGCTTTTTGAAAACATTCCTTTGCCTCCTCAAAGCAAAACATACGACTTTGGCATAATCCCATATGATATAATACTTCCACTTTCTCCGAAGGCCTTAGCTGACCTGCCGTTTTCCATAATTTCTGATACGCAAGCAGTGCACTTAAATACAATTGGTGTTTTAGATACAAATCCGCGAGAAGTTTTTGTTTTCTGGCTGCGGAATACAAATATGTGGTTCTTAATTTCTGCTGAAACAAAATCTTCTCATCCGCATTAAAATAATTGCGAAAATTTACAATCTCTTTCACTTGCTGCACCGTATCGTCGCTCTTTACTGAAAGATTTAATTCTTCTTTTAAATACGCTTTCAACGAATGGTCCAATCCCTCCGTCAAAAAGAAAATCAGATAATGCTCTAACAGCCAGCAAAACTCCTCATAGCTTTGAAATGTCTGATTAATTTTCTCAATACGGTAAGAAACAGAGGCTTCCTGTGTCTCACATAAAACAATTTTACTCATGAAAATCCCCCTTCTCCAGACGAATCACCTGCTGCCATACTTGATGACTGGATTCTCTCAGTTTTCCAAAACCGAGATCATACACTTTCAATCTGCACTGATCCGGCGTTACATATTCTCCCTCAATCTTCAATTTATAAACCACTTTGGGATCCTTTTTCATCCCTTCCATCATAAAACGTATAGATGCCTGTTTAATTCCGGCAGGACTTCTCAATTCAAACACCAAACCATTCCTTCCAGAAACAAAAATCTCCAGCATTCCCTTGCTCTCAAACCATGGTTTTCCTTCTTTGATCAACGGACAAAAGATATCTCTTCCGTGATGATGTACCACAAGCCCAATCTGGCAGGTTACCACCGAATCCGTCAGAATCAGCGCATCCTCACCGTGCGTGTTTAAAATCTCCTTGCCGCTTAAGTATGCGGCTCCGCAGGCATAAAGATGTTTCCCCAGAAAAACTCTGCGTCCCCTGCAAAGTAATTTTGCAGACTGCTCATACCATCGGGCATCAAATCCGCTCCCGGTCAAATATACGGCAGCAACAACATCTGCAGACAAAAGACCTTGAATAATTTTCAAAAAATTCTGATCTTTTTCCGAAGCAGACCGGGAATCTCCCATTTCCTGCGTACAGTCCTGTTTCTCCACGACAATCGTTCCTTTGTCTTCCCGGACCTTATAGCAAATAAAGCGTTCCTTTGTATCATCAAAAAATACGATCGTTCCTCTCCTAAAATCCATTTTATGGAACTTAAGAAATCCCAAAATCGCTTCTTCTTTTGTATAGAATTTAAATCGTTCCTTTTCAATTCCATGCTGCCTGCACTCTTCCTCCGCCTTCTGAAACACCTGAGGCGTCATATCGTCCGCAACAATCCCAATCGTCTTTTCTCCTCTGCTGCCCAGAGCGTGAAACACAACATCCAGCCATGAGCCGCGGAATCGAACCGGTTCTTCTTCTATTATTTTTTCCTGATCCAACACACAAGCATATGCCAGACCATGTTCAAAATGTATTGCCGTCTGCATTCTTACTAATCCTCTAACATTGGTTTTATAAATTCTGCCATTCTCCGTTTTATTTCATACTGCTCCATTGCTCCCTGATTCAAATCCTGATGCTGATTCTTCAGCATTTCATTCAGTTCATAAAATCGGCTTCCTCTGCTGTTTCTAATGTGATCTGTGATTTTAATATCTTTTCTCCTGCGTTTTTCTTCTCCCGGGATTGTAATAAAAAAATCGGAAAGTTCATCTGCAAACATCACGGTAGAAACTACATAATATCCGGGCAGCAATTCCTTCATTGCAAGCTCATAAAACCGGCTGCCTCTGGAATTGGCGTAATAAAACGTTAATTCCTTCCCTTCCTCCGCACGATATTCCACAAAGGTTTTGGCACATAAATATTTTGGAAGCTTTAAGATATCCAAATACTCAAATAAGATTGGAACTACATTTCCTGTCTGAATCTGAACATCTGAAATTTTTCTTACTCTGCGCAAAACCGATTCTGATCGTTCTTCTCTGTGATCCCGATAATATTCTAAATACAGCCATTGGTACATCCAGTCCATCTTGTCCGCATCAATTTTTTTGCCGATCAGCTCGTAAAATTCTTCCGGCATCTTTTGCCCGGTCTGATATACCAATGAAACATACTCTACCAAGACAGCGTCAATTAATGTTTCGTCTGCTCCTGCCTGCTTTAAATATCTGGAAAAGACCTGAAATTCCGTTCCATCCATCCCTTCATCCACACAAGCTCTCAGAACACTCTCTGCAAAGGATTTCATATACATGCTTATTTTTTCACCTGCATAAAAAACCTTGAGCATTTGTTCTTTTGTTCCGTGAAAATATTTCTGCAAATATCCGATGATCTCACTATTTTCCTGCCCTTGATCAAAAGCCCGGCTGCACATTCCAATTAATACTTCAGATCTCTTCGTACTTAACGTTGTCAGAGCATGCAGGCACAAATCTTTGAGCAATTCGGGTTTTAAAAAATGATAACCATACTGTCCAACTCCACGCAGCGCTTCCTCGTAGAATCCTCCGGCAATAAAATACTCGATCATATGCTTTCTGTTTTCAACCGGAAGCTGCTTCCAATCCACATGAGCCAAAGCTTCTTTTAATTGTGTTTCTTTTCCGTTTTTCCAATAATAGTCCAAAACCTTTTCAAATATTTTATTTTGAAAAGAATCCTTTAATTTATTGGTCTCCAACACCGATAACACAACCGGAAAATCCTCTTCTGTCAGCACGTCCTTTTTTCCCAGTTCCGCCCCTAAATACATTAAATAGTGCGGATTGGTTCCCGCAGCCCTCTTACAATAGGCTGCAATCTGTTCCTTCCCCCATACATATTTTTTCTGATAAGAAACGGAACCCACATAGCGATTCTCTTCCTGGTCGAGGAAAACAAACGATGCCCGAGGATCAAATACTTCAATATACGCAGCCCCTTCCTGTAAAGAAACGAGCTCTGAATCTTTTTTCCATTCCTGAAAAATTTCCACTTTCTGTGCAAAAGGATTTTCACATACCAGTTCCTGATAAAATATAATATTGCCCAAGTCTTCTCTGGAAGCTTCATCCTCCAGCAGTTCTTCAAAATAGTAATGATACAAAAGGAGTAAATGATGATTTAATTGCCCTCTTTTTAATTCCTCTCTCAGAAATACACCGATCAATTCTTCATAATTTTGAAACACTTTTCGATATTTTCTGCGGTTTTTTACTAAATTTGCATAGAACGCGCCCTGTTCCTGCCTGCTTAAACTGTTGCTGTAAGTAAAATACCGGAGAATCTCTTCCGGCAAAATCGGATACTGCGTATCCGGAATTGTTCTTAAATAAGCTTCCTGGAGTCCGATCAGCTGAATTCCCTGCTGCAGCGCCTTCTCATAATACGGATGACAATCCTCATCCATGCAGTTCCCCTGGATCATCCATGCACAAATTGCCTGAAGGATATCCGAACTAGAATATTCTTTATAAACACAAAGCAGCATCCAAAGCACTTCTTCTGAAAAAATCTTCTTTCTGGAAAGCAGAAAACAGATCCTTTGAATGAGTTTTTCATTGAGCAGACGCTCACCCGCACCAAACTCTAACAGCCACAATTCATAAGATTCGATACGATGCATCAGCTCCGGCTGCTCACCGATCACACAACATCCCTCAAATCGAAGCAGCGGATTTTTTACTCCTTCCTGATACAGCTCTTTCATCTGTTCCATTTGCACGTTGAAATCCTGTGCCAGATCCTGATCTAACTGCATCAGAAACCAGAACAAAAACCCTTTTGCTGTCGTTTGCCCGCAATGCTCAAACGTTTCTCTGATCTGGGAAACAGCTGCGGCAATGCTGTCTGAATCTTTTTCATAAAGCGCCTGTAAATAAAGAACATACGATAGAATCATAGGATATTCTTTATATTCTGATGCATCCGGCATTCTCCCGGATACATCTTCCTTCGCAAGAATATCCAAATGCAGTTCCATCAATTTATAGATACTGTTCTTCTTTGGATGATCGGGCATTTTTTGCAAAACCATATGTCCGCGCTCCACAAAAACAGGGAGCGAAATTTTGCCGGTACAAAAATCAATATATAATTCAAAAAGTTTCTTTTCTCTGGACTGCTCTTCTCTTTGCCGCTCCGTTTTCTTTTCATGGTACACAATCTCAATGGAAATGGTCTGATACATTGTCTGAATCGTCAAACTATCCCTGGCACCATCCTCTGGAAGATGATATAACTCTACATAAAAGCGAATCTGTCCATCTTCAAAATCCTCTCCCGAAAAGATTCCGTTCTTCACAGAGGTAAAATTGCCGGTGGTCTCTGCTTTCCCTACCAGATATCCCCAGCCTTCTTTTTTCACCACGATCTCCAGCGGTTCATCGAAATGAAACAGATCTACTTGGTACAGAGTTTTCACTGCTTTTAATTGTGCCGGCTTCTTTTCTCCCACACTTATTAAAAATTCTTCCAGAATTTGTTCTCTGTTGCGTCCCAGCAGCAGCTGATGATAAAGTCCCTGCTCTTCTTCCCTCTTAAGATACTCTTCTTTAAATGTATCAGAAAAGAAGAGTGCTTTCGCTTTCTTAGGATCTCTTTTCACAAGATTCATAAAATTTTCCAACGATTCTGACATAATCTGTTTCTGCTCCTTGCCAATCAAAAGATTTTGTGAGTATAATAAATGTAATCTTACATCTGTGATAAAATCAATTATAGCAAATTTCGACACATTATGAAAGGAAAAGAGGAATACCATGTCAGAAAAAAAGCAAGAGTTTCACGGAAGTGATTTAGAAAAAATCGAAGAATACTATGGAATCAAGAAAGACCAGATCATTCCATTTGGCGGAAATGTGAATCCTCTGGGTATCTCCAAGCAGCTCCGAAACAGTATGATAGCACATATTGATTCCATCACGGAATACCCGGACCGGGATTACAAAGAGCTGCGCTCTGCTTTATCAGCGTACTGTAAAGTACCTGCCGAACACATTATGGTCGGCAATGGAGCAACTGAAATGATTCGTCTGACCATGCAGCTTCTCTCCCCTAAGCGTGCACTGCTGCTCTCTCCCACTTACTCTGAATATTCAAGAGAGATCACTCTCACAGGCGGGCGCGCGGAAGAATATTATCTAAAAGAAGAAGATCAATTTCAATTAAATTTGAAAGATTTAAAAGAAAAGCTTACGGATGATATTGATTTATTTGCATTTTGCAACCCCAATAATCCCACATCCAGCGCGTTACACATTGATGAAATCTCTGAGATTTTAACTCACTGCCGAAAACATCAAATTTTTGTTTTGATTGATGAGACTTATGTAGAATTCGCTCCTGATCCTGAGACAATCTCCGCAGTCTCTCTCATTGATCAATTTGATGACTTTATGGTGCTGCGCGGAACCTCAAAATTTTTTGCCGCTCCGGGGCTGCGTCTGGGCTACGGAATCTGCGGAAATCTGAACTTTTTAGAAAAACTGAATAACATCAAAGATCCATGGACCATTCACACTCTGGCTGCACTGGCAGGAGGTTCCATGTTTATGGATACCGACTATATTCAGGCGACAAGAGACTATATTTCCAGCGAGCGATGCCGATGTCTGGATATCCTCAAAGCCTGTACTTCTTTCAAGACTTATCCTTCCTATGCCAACTTTCTTTTGATCCGACTGTTGGACGGCACCTCATCCTTTGCCATGTTCGAGCGGTGTATCCGGCATGGACTGATGATTCGAGACTGTGCAAGCTTCCGGGGACTTCACGGCGAATACATTCGTTTCTGTATTCGCAAAAAAGAAGAAAACGATCTCCTTCTGAACCTCCTCACAAACTAAACCAAACGCTTCCTCAGTCACAATCGAGTAGGAGAAATTCCTCTTAGGCGAGAAATTTCGACCTCTCACACCACCGTACGTACGGTTCCGTATACGGCGGTTTAATCAACTTAACAAGTAACACACCTTTTGGTGTAGTAATCTAACATTGAGACTAATCCAAATTGGG
>NZ_BAAJCL010000017.1:45916-46064 GCF_057535655.1 Anaerostipes stercorihominis
CGACGTGAAAGGCTCTGTTCTTTTCGATTCCTATTTTCATCAAGTTCTTTGCTCTATTTTGTGGCGTTTTCCAATGTTTCCAGATGCACATTCTCAACCGATAGCGAATGTTACTGTCCAACTTCGCACAAAGGGTTTTCATACTTCC
>NZ_BAAJCL010000018.1:0-198 GCF_057535655.1 Anaerostipes stercorihominis
TTCGATGCTCTCAGAACTGAAAAAACAAAAAAATAAGAGGATTTCAGAAATTTTAAAAGAATGGGAAGAATTTGTATTTGTGTGTCGAAAAGGAACGCCGGTCAAGAACAGCACATATGATACAGTACTGTTTAAGATTTGTGATAAAGCAAAAATTCCAAGATTTTCTATGCATATCTTGAGACATCTTTTTGTCAC
>NZ_BAAJCL010000018.1:216-43205 GCF_057535655.1 Anaerostipes stercorihominis
AATGAAACCGAAAAAACTTCAGATGTTACTGGACCATTCAAATATTGGAATTACGATGAACTTATATGTTCACACTACCGAGATAAGTATGCTGAAATCCCTTGAAATTAAAGGATTTATAGGAGGAAATAGAAAAATGAAATTAGGAATCGTTATTCCGAGACCGATTTCATAAATGTCTATGTAAGTTGTTAAAGGCCTTTAAATGCTGATAGCTAGAGCATTTAGCGGATTTCCAACTCGGATAAAACTCTATATAAATTCATGTAAGTTTTTGAAAAATGGCCCACTAACTTTTGATCGAAGCCCTAATGTGGTAAGGAGAAGCGTTTGTATGAGCGCTTCTTTTTTGCAAGTATTATAATAAAAATAACTGGTGATTAGGTTCCGATATGAATATGTGACAGGAATTTTAAGGGCATAGCATGTTGTACTATCTAATAAATTTTGCTTTCATTTTCGCTCATGACCATGAGACTTTTTCCACTCAAACTGTATGCTGATGATATATTTCTAGTATTGAACAGAACGTTGTTGTATTATGATTTGCTTTTAATTGTCACGGCAGTGTTTAAGGAACGGAACAAAAGCCTTGAGTTTATTGGGTTTCTTGGATGGAGGTATAGAATTTACATCTTATTTATACCTTTGGAAGATCGGATCGGTAGACAAGACATATGGAAACTACAGGAGATATGTTTTGAAAATTAGGAATTGATGAATGATAGTATAATTTCAAGAAACAAAGAGATTGCTGATTTTTTTACAAAAACAATCTTGACAGTGACATTGAAAGCTGTATAATAACATTAACAGAACCCACCACGTCTCTGATTTTTCATGCGCAACCCGGTGGGACTTTCTTATTTATGGAGTGTTTTATGTATCAATATCCAAAACAAATATTAACAATAGAACAGCAGGTGCAATCTTATGTGGATGCAGGAATGAAGATTACATCTCAAGAAGATGTAGAGAAGGCATTGAAGTCAATTGGATTTTATCGTTTGAGAGGCTATTCGTTTCATTTATATGATAATGCTGCAAAGAAGTATGTTCCGGAAACAAAGTTTGAAGATATTATAAAATTGTATCAATTTGATCAGGAATTATCAGCTTTGGTTTTTTCGATGATTTCTAAGATTGAGGTTGCTTTGAGAGTGCGATTGGTGGAAGCATTGCTTATACACGGAGAACCACTTGTTTTGCAAGATTCATCGATTTTTAAAAGAAAAAACGGTATTGGCAGAATATGGCTACTGTAGCGTCAGAAATTGCTCGCTCCAATGATGTGTTTATCAAACATAATTTTGACAATCATGATGGAGAAGTACCTGTATGGGCGGCTGTTGAAGTTCTTTCGTTCGGTACATTATCGAAGATAATTAAGAATTTGAAAACAGGTACTGGAAGTTCATATTCTATATTAGCGGCCAATTACCAATATAAATCGAAAAAAGGAAATTTGGTAAATCCGTCACAGAAAATGCTTGCTTCATGGATACAGGGTGTTTCAGTATTGCGTAATATGTGTGCTCATAATTCCAGAATTTATAATCGTACAATTCATACGACACCGGAAATTCTGGATGTAGATAAAATTACGCCGCCACCAGCGCATAATGGCTTGTATCAACTCTTACTGGCGATGAAGTACCTGCGTTCATCCGATGAGGAGTGGGCAGTATTTGTAAATGCTTTCGATAAGCTAATTCAAAATAATCATGGTGTGGTCAGTCTCGCAGCAATGAATCTTCCTGCGGATTGGAAAGAACATTTAAATGTATAAAGGCAGTGGAATTGCATAAAATAATAAAGCAGACCTAATCAAGCACTTTTTGCTCAAATCGGTTAGGCTTTCGGCGGAGTGTTACGATAAGCACTTCGCCATTTTTATTTTGATGATCCATCGCACATATACGGAGTTTTATCTAGTCGTTGTATGTATGCAAGAAGGACATAATGTGTACTTTATGTCACAAAGTAAGAGTTTTATGAAAGCTGTTGCATTTGATATATCATAAATAGAACGAAAAATTGTGCGTTTGTCAGTGGAAAGCGCAGTATGAAATTGATTTTATTCGTCTTTTAGTATATAATTTTTAATAGGTTGATCAGAATGCGTAGAGGAAAAATATATGGAATATTTATCATTGAAACAGACGGCTGAAAAATGGGGAATTACAGTTAGAAGAGTACAGGTGTTATGTAGTCAAGGTAGAATCCCGGGTGCAACGAAAATAGGATCTTTCTGGGTTGTTCCGAAAGAAGCTGAGAAACCGAGGGATCAGAGAATTAAGAGTGGTAAATATATTAAATCTTAAAAAAACAAACAATATTATCGAGGGAAGCAGTAGCAATGGCAAAGACAAAAGAGCAAATCAGCTACAATATGAGTAGAGTTAAAAATAAGAATTCAAAGATCGAGATGCTCTTAAGAAAAGAATTATGGAATCGTGGTTTACGTTATCAAAAGAATGTAAAAACCATAATGGGTAAACCCGACATTGTATTCAAGGGGAAGAAAATTGCTGTGTTTTGTGACAGTGAATTTTGGCATGGATACGATTGGGATAACAGAAAAAATGATATTAAAAGCAACCGTGATTTTTGGATTGCGAAGATTGAAAGAAATATGCAAAGAGATGTAGAAGTCACGGAGTATTTGGAAAATTCTGGTTGGATTGTTCTCAGATTTTGGGGTAACGATATTAAAAAATATACAAAAGAGTGTGCCGATTCAATTCAACAGGTATGGGAGGAACGATAATGAGCGATTATGCATCTGAAAAATATCTCGAAGCAAAAAAATGGGTTTCAAAGAAAATTACAGATGGATACTCCTGGGATGATGTGAAAACGTTATGTGTTTCAATCGATGAAGCAAAAAATGAATTTATTCAGCTTCGTGATGATGAATTGATTCTTCCGGAAGATATGGAATTTAGAGAGTGGTCTGAGTTCATTGATGAAATGAAAAAGGGCTATAGTGCAATCTCTGATCCTTATGGGTTGTCTAATGGTTCTACGGGGATAGCTTTGCCGATTCCAACCGATCCAGGATCACCGTGGACACAATACAAGAAGTATTTGTTAGGGCAAAAGGATGGAAAAAGACGAATCAGTGATAATGCTGTAACTCAGATAGAAAAAAATTCTCATTGGATATTAAACCATATCTTACGTGATACGAGAGTTACCGGCCCGAAAAAGGGTTTGGTAATGGGAAGTGTTCAGTCGGGAAAGACTGCAAATATGATCGGGCTCGCAACAATGGTCGCACATTATGATTGGAATTACATAATAATTTTGTCTGGAACAATCGATAATCTGCGAAAGCAAACAAGAGATCGATTTATGCATGATTTATTGACTTCAGGCGGAGTGGCTTGGCATATTCTTGATAAAACCGGAAATCCCGATTACATGGTAGATGTACAAAACGGTAAAAAATACATGTCAGATAACCTGGAGTTGAATCTGTTTCAAAATGGCAAAACAGCTGGGCAGTGGATGCATAGATACGTTACTGTGTGTTTAAAAAATTCCACCCGATTAAGAAATTTAATTACATGGTTGCATGCCAATCCCGCTAAAGCAGCGCGTTTGCGAATTCTTGTAATAGACGATGAAGCGGACCAAGCAAGCGTTAATACCAGGAAAATAGATATTAATGAAACCGAAGAGGAATTAATAGAAAGAACTGCTGTAAATCAACTGATAATGGATTTAGTGAACGGTAAAAATGCAGACGGAACAATTGCATCTGCGCCGTTCCAGGCAATGAATTATATTAGCTTTACTGCTACTCCATATGCAAATGTGCTGAATGAGGCATATGAGTCTTCTCTTTACCCAAAAGATTTTATATGCAGTTTGCCTGAATCAAAGGAATATTTCGGAGGAAAAGTTATTTTCGGTAGTGATGAAGATGAGAATTACCCAGGGTTGGACATTGTTCGAGATATTCCGCAGGAGGAGATTTCAGAACTTAAAGATCTCCATAAAGGGTACTCATTTACAATTCCTAAAGAATTAAAAAAATCAATTTGCTGGTTTTTGTGTTCAGCTGCAGTACTGAGAAATAGAGGTCATAAGAAACCAATCAGTATGTTGATTCATACAACAGCTATTCAAAACGGACATTTTGAAGAATATGAAGTAATAAAGGCATGGCTAAAGCGTGAAAAGGATACTGACTCAATAATCAATATATGTGGTGAGGTGTACGAAAATGAAAAGAATAAATTAACTTTAGAAAAGCTTAGAATTTGTTATCCGGAATATAGTTTGTTGGATCAGGTAGACGATCATTTTCCAGAGTTTGATGAAATCAAAGATGATATAGAAACGCTTATCAATAACGTAGTAAACATCAAAATGGGAGATGAGAAAGAAGAGGTTTATGTAGATAACGCAATTCATTTATGTGTTGACAACTGTAGAGCAAATAAAGTTGCGGAAGACGGAACTTATTTGCGTATAGTTTACCCAGACGACCATGCTTTAAAACGCATGGAAAAGGCACCGGTCTTTATCATAATGGGTGGTAATACATTAGCCAGAGGCTTGACAATAGAGGGATTAGTTTGTACATATTTTGGTCGGAATTCAAATCAAGCTGATTCTTTGATGCAGATGGCAAGATGGTTTGGTTATCGAAAAGGGTGTGAATTACTTCAGAGAATCTGGATGCCGAAAACAGTACAGGAAAAATTTGAGCTTTTGGAAAAGATTGATGAGAAACTTAAAGCTGTTTTTGAAGACTATATGCTTAAGGGTAGAAGTCCTCGTCAGTTTGGACCGAAAATAACAACGACGGCAACAATTGCGAGGTTCTTATTAACATCCAAAAATAAATCGCAAAATGCAGTTGAATGTGACTTTGATTTTAGCGGTGATAGTTACGAAACAACGAGATTTGAAGATGATGGTTATCTGAGTCACAACATTGAAATAACAGAGAGTTTTTTGCAAACTCTGGGTGATGCTGTACAATCCGAAGCAGTTTCATCTGCTTTTGTTTGGTATGATATCGAGTTTTCAATCCTGGAAAAAGAATTCTTTGGAGTTGAAAAATATCATATATATGAATGCTCATCGCTCTATTCTGATATTCCAGTATTTTTGGAGTGGATGAAAATGATGAATCAAGAAGGTAAATATTTGCAGTGGAATGTTGCTGTTGCAGGAGATAAAAAAGCTACATCAAAGTGGAATGTAGGCAACATTCAAGTCGGAAAGATTGAACGTTCCAAAAAAACGAAACAAAGCAACTTCATAGATATCGGTTCATTGCGTTCGGGAACAGATGCACTTAGCGATATTCAAATCAGTAAATTAAGTGCCGATGAATTGAAATTATATAAGGAGACCGCAAAAAAGAGATCTTCTATCATTCAAAACAGAGGTGGTTTGGGTGTAGAAGATAAACCCTTGTTACTTTTGTATCGAATCGATAAAGACCTTGGAAAAGAAACTGCGGCAGGACGTCGAACAAAAATAAAGTCAAATGCTGATATTATCGGTTTCAGTATTATCGTGGCAGGTGAGCCAAGCGGAGGTATTCACGCTCGGTCAATAACGGTAAGACTTCCAGAATAAATACGAAGGAGTTTAAATATGCTTGATTATAAAATTCTCGAATTAAATCATTCAGTTTCATATGGAAGTGTGACTTTGAAGTCACTTCAAAATGATTATGTGCCAGAATTAGATCTTCTTGTAAGAGAAGCGATTCAGAATAGTTCAGATGCATCATTAGAAGAAGCGGGAGATAGCTTTAAGGTCAATTTTACAACAGGATATTTTTGCCCGAAGGATTTTAATTCTTTTATGACGGCACTGGATACTTCTTTGAATGAGTTGTTTCCGAATGATCAAGCACAATTTTTGGAAATCAGAGATACCAAAACTCGCGGTTTAACCGGTCCGATTCATATAGCTGATATTATCGGTGAAGACCACGGCAATTTCTTTAAGCTGATTTTTGATACCGGGAAGAGACAGACACAAGAAGGAGCTGGTGGAAACTGGGGATTTGGAAAAAGTGTTTATTATCGTGTGGGAATCGGAATAGTCGTATTTTATTCCAGAATAAAGACAGATGAAGGTTTTGAGTCCCGATTAATAATAACTTTAGTAGAAGATGAGCAT
This sequence comes from Anaerostipes stercorihominis, assembly GCF_057535655.1. Taxonomy (NCBI): domain Bacteria; kingdom Bacillati; phylum Bacillota; class Clostridia; order Lachnospirales; family Lachnospiraceae; genus Anaerostipes; species Anaerostipes stercorihominis. Next base: position 6,373 of record NZ_BAAJCL010000018.1, read on the forward strand.
GGAAAAAATGCAGACGGTACAGATTCTGCACTTCTGAACAAGATTAATAAAAAATCTGCTGGAAAAGCATGGTGGGGATATGAGGATGGCGAGGATTTTTTGCCGGTAACCGATCAAGAACTTATTAATACAATTTTGAACGTATTCCATATTGCTCCATTTAAAGAAGATGAGACTGGAACTTCTATTATCATTCCGTATATTGATTCGAAAAAGTTATTGGAAGATATCGTGCCGCTGGAATCTGGTCTTCCAGATGATGTTCATGAGCATTTCATATCGGTTTGGGGAAGTGATATTGAAGAGTATTTAAAATTATCGATACAGAAATGGTATGCACCTAAAATACACAATCGAGAATTGCTTAAAATTTGTAGTGATAAGAAATGGTTACATGTTTCTGTAAACGGGAAACCGATACGAAAGAATGACATGCTTCCTTTCTTCAAGATGGTTCAGGAAATGTATACAACAGCTTTGGCAAAAACTTACAAGACGGAGTATATAGCTGAAGTTAATTATGAAATATCTACAAGGCCGGTAAACATTCACAATTATTTTGAGGAGGGGAGTACAGCGGGATACGTTGCGGTTTCTAAGATATCGAAACCGCAACTATATGCGGATGTCATGTCATTGTCTCCTTATGTATACTGTGGAAGATTTGAAGCCGAGGGTGGTTTAAATGAACCGATGGTCATGTATACCAGAGATCCCGGAATGGTTATCGAGTATTGCGTTTCCGGAGAGTGGGTAAAAGGTATAACGTGGCCGGAGAGTGAAGATGATTTTATTTTTGCATTCTTTGTTCCGGATACTCAAAAGATTTTAAAGATAAATCTTGATGTAAAGGAGCATGCTGGAAAAAAATTGAGAGAATATTTACGGTCATGCGAAGCATCGGATCACATGGGATGGTCTGATCCCGCAAAAATGTTTATTGTAGCGAGAATTCGTAAGAATACTGTTAATCAAATTACGAAATTACAGAACGGAAATGAAGAAAAGCGAGTTGATGCTACAGCAAGCAGATTATCGGGGAAACTCGGCAAATTATTGATGCCTCGAATAGGGTATGAGAAAAGGAAAAATTCTGGTGGCCAAGGAGGCGGTGGCGGGCAAGGAGGATCTGGTGGTTCGAGCCGAAATTTAACGTATGAGTTCAGTGATTTCAAATTTAAAGGTAATGATTTGGAAATTCAATACTGTATCAAAATGGCTTGCAGCAAAAGAGATACAAATATCGAACTGGTCATAGAATCGGAAGGTGGAAGAATTGATCCAATCAGTTGGCAACGAGATATAGGAACACCTTATCCTGCTATGATTTCGTCTGTATCGGTAGATACTCTTATGGTAGCCGGAGAAGAAGATTGCGAAGAGATTTGTGTGTGTACTTCATCAGATTCGGAACACATCGGTAAAAAGATAGAAATTAAAATGGAAAAAGCTGATACTTGTAGTGAATTTACATCTTTTGCGATTAAATCGCATGTGCTTGCTCCTGAAATCAGAGGGATATTAAAAATACATGCACGAGATAAAAGATATAGCTTTTCATTCAAGGTAGTTTGATACGGAGGTAGACAATGGACAATTTAAAATTTTATCCGTATCTGACAGACGATCTCATGGAAAAAAGCGGATGTATGATTGAAAAATTTCAATTTTTTTACTATCCAAACGATATGGAAGCTCCGTTAAGAGGCGAAAAAAAGGGAGCGGGAGTAATTAAAATTACCGACCCGCTTGATATGTGGAGCCTTGCTCAAGACGGCATTACTTTCAAAAAGAAAGTATCCATTGCATATCCAGATTTTTTGTTCGGAGCTGAAGGAATCGCCTGTAAGAATGCTGAAATCGGAATATGTATCATGTGGACAAATAATAGGTTGACACAAACAGGTCTCATTTTGCCGAACAGTGATATAACAACTGCGGCAGGAAGGACGTGCTATTTCGAACACACTTTTAATCCGGGAGAAGTAGAAGGTGATCTTCAGTTATCGGTGTGCTTATATGTAAAGAAATCCGCATCCGAAATTCTTGACGGTGAAGAAGAACTTATGAATGAAGAAGGTGTCACTATCGGAGAATTAGATGATATTGTTGTGGATTTTGATAGTGTAAATATGGAGTTTCCGATTGAAGAATTGTATTCGGATAAAGAACCTTTATGGTGGATAGAGTTTTCGCAGTGGGAGGATCCTAAATCCCTGGAAAAATTTACAAAAGATAATATTTGCATTTATTTAAATCCTTACTATTCTGCATGTCCTATGACCGATGGAAATATTAAGAATGTCGATCTTCTGATTGATATTTTGGCAACATCATATTTAATGATATTTGAAAGGCTCAGTGAAGAAGATTTACAAGCAACAAGAAATGATGTTGGATTAGAGGCCAATTCCATATGCAGTATATTGCACCAATTTATCGGAGAGTGTAATAAGACGGAGTTGCGATTCGAATCTCCAGAGGCATTATTTAGGACCTTGCAAATTAATTTAAGAGCAAAACTGACAGAGGAGGATAAGTAATGGTTCGATTCAAAACATTATCAAGAGATGAAGCGAAAAGAATAATATCCGCCTTTGATAATTATGACGATGTGGAGTTTGATGATCTTGTAAATCATTGGGAGCAGTATGATCCTGTTTCCGAATATGATGAATCATTTGTAGATTTTCGTAATGAATTACTGGCTGCCTTTAGGGAAGGGTTACAAGAAACTAACGGTAAGATGGATTATCCTGTGGATCTGAAAGTTGGATTAAAAATATATTCGTTATTGCCAATCGGAAAGAATTTTTCGATTGTACAAGCAAATAATGATGATTTTTGGAGATACATTTCGGTTAAAGTTATGCCGGATATTACATATCTGCGATATCCGAATCCTGAAAAAGCAGTAAAAGATGCAGGTGGAAGATTGAATCACAAGAGATTTTATGCACAAACTCGCAGAATCTGGTTGAAAAGTCTCTGGTGGTATGTATTCCTTAGTTGGCAAGGATCAGAACTTAAGACATATAATGCCCTGAAAAACAATAAAACAGATAATATCAATAAATTAATCGAGACACCGGGAAGAGGGTATCGCTTAATGCTTTATAGGGCAATGATTGCCGAATATGCAAAGTATTCGGCTTCGAATAAAACTTCAACTAAGGAATTTGCAGCGTTTACAAAGTTGAATAATGCGAAGTGCGTGAACGTGGAACCAGCACTGACTCCAGGCGGTGAAAAAGGATATGCACATAGACTTTTTGAAGAATTGAGAGAAAGCGGAGGAGATGAAAATGACACTAGTAGAGGAAATCCTCAATAATTGGAATACAGATATTCCTGGTTATGCACATACCATAGATTCTTTAGAAAAAATGGGATATCCTGCTTGGACTATTTTAAACTCCGAGGAATATGGTGTCGTATTAGCGGTTGGGGAAGCTGGAGATATTAATGAGGCTTTTGCGAATGCTCGTATTGCCAGTAAAGAAGTTGTGTTTGAAGACGGTTTCGTACGGAAAGCATTAACATTGACATCTTCTTCTACAGTCATAGAAGAAACCTTTGCGTCATTGTGTGCGGCATTGGTGACACCTGGATCAAACGGAGAAAATAGAGAAAAAATCATGGAATCTCCGTTGGAATGGTGGAGAAGCTGGAAGGAAATGCTGGGTAACAAAAATATAGACCCAAGAATATATGATGTGTTGGGTGAGTTGGTTGTACTGAAAACAATGATTCCTCTTGGAGAGGATATAAGTTGGAATGGTCCAGACCATGCTTCCTATGACATTGAAATGGAATCAAAGTTTGTGGAAGTGAAATCTACGATTGCGCGAGATAAAAGAGAAGTGACAATTAGTAGTCATTTTCAATTACAACCAGAAAACAAACCATTACATTTAGTACTGTGCCAGTTTGAGCCATCGTTTCTTACAGGTGTTTCAATTGACTCTGTGATAGATGACATTTCAAAGCTGGGATATAACACCTCTTTCATTGAAAAAAAATTACAAGAAATGGGTTTTGAAAATGGAATGAGTTCAAGAAAAAAAACATTCATTTTACATGATCTGTTAGATTACGAAATTGATGATGATTTTCCGCGTGTTACTACCGAGTCGTTCAAGGGTGGCGTGTTACCTGTAGGAATTACAAAAATCACCTATACAGTTGATCTGAGTGGAATTCAAGTCGTTTCGTTGTTGCAAGGAGCTGATAATGATATATAAAACTATAGATTTGTGCGCAGGCATAGGCGGAATCAGGCGAGGATTTGAACTGACAGGATCTTTTCAAAACGTTCAATCGGCTGAAATTGATGAATCTGCGGCAAAAACATACAAGCATCTTTTCGGCGATGATGCTTTAAATGATTTGACTTCCGAAGAGTTTAAAACGGAATTAGATAGCACGGAATATGATGTATTACTTGCCGGTTTTCCGTGTCAGGCATTTAGTCGTGCCGGGAAGCAATTGGGATTTAGAGATACAACAAGGGGGACTATCTTTTTTGATATTGCGGATATTATTTCTAGAACAAAACCAAGAGCGATTTTTCTTGAAAATGTTGATAATCTGATTTCTCATGATCATGGAAACACGATTAATACAATTGTAAAAACGTTGGAAGATGAGCTTGATTATCGTGTTATCGGGGTTTCTTTGGATGAGAATGGTAACTATCAATACGATAGATCTTCGTTCGTTCGGAATTCGAAAAATTTTGGAGTGCCCCAAAACAGAGCACGTGCGTATATTATGGCATTCAGTAAGAAAAAATATGGAAATGCTATTAAACTTTTGACTGAACAATTACCGACAGAAAGTACTGAGGTTGTTTTTGAGGATGTAAATGCAATACTGGAAACAGAAGTTGATGACAAATATTATATGGCCGAAGGATATCTGGAGACGCTCAAGCGTCACAAGATAAGGGAACATGAAAAAGGGCATGGGTTTGGATATTGCGTTGTTAATCAAGAAGGTGGGGAACATCCAATTGCAAACACTATTCTTGCAATAGGTGGTTCGGGAAAAGAGAGAAATCTCATATATCAACCTAAAGAAGGCATTGCTGGAAAAGTGATTCCAAGAAAGAAGACGCAGCTTAATTCAGAAGGTATACGAGTTATGACTCCGATGGAATGGGGGCGTTTACAAGGATTTATCGGGTATGGGTTTCTTGATGCTGATGGAAGTGAAACATTCAGCTTCCCGGAAGGTACAAACGATGCACAAAAATATAAGCAGTTTGGAAATTCCGTTTCTATTCCGGTTATCAAGACGATGGCAGATTTTATGTTGAACTGCTTTGACATACTGGAACAGCAACAAGAAGAAATTGTGAAAGCACTTGTTTATCAAAATATTTATATCACCAAGAAAACTGTGATGGAAAATCTGGGAATCAATGCTGTTCAAGCCAGTGCTATTTTGAAAAAGTTGATAGAGCAGCAGGAAATTCGCAGAATCTCTCATGGAGTATCTACAAGGTACGTGAATGCTAATAGGGAAGATGACTTACCTCCGTTTAGCCAGGAGGAAAAAGTTTTGGAATATGCGAAAGAAAATAATTCTTTTTCAAATAAGGATATAGTTGAACTTTTGCAAATTACCGTTGGCAGCGGCAATGTATTATTATCGACGATGGTAAAAAAAGGATTATTGATACGTGTAAAACGAGGATGGTATTCAGCAAAAGTATAATTTATAGGCTTGAAAGGTGATGTTTATGGCAGATGTTTTTATAGAACTAGATAGGAAAAATGCTAATCATGGCAGTATTTTAAAAGAATATTATGCGCGTTACCTTACTGACATTCGAAAAAATAGTCAAAGCACTGTAAAACATTATTTTGATGCACTTAATAATATTTCCAGACGATTGAAAGAAAAAAGTTTGGTTCGGGAAAATATCTATGAGGTTGCTGATATAGATACCCTATTTCAACTTAGGGATATTCTTTATAGCGATTTGGATTTTATACAAGCAAATGAACGCGGCCGAAGAATGTACAGTGCTGGTTTGAATAATTATTGCAGATTTGCGAGTGGAGAAGGATTTTCTGAGATTGCAGAAAAAATTAAAACGTTTGATGTTCCAGTGCCAAAGGATCAAAATCTGACGATTACTAAAACAATATGGAAAAGATCTGGGGTTTTACGAACGCAGGCTTTTGAACTGGCAAATTATAAATGTGAGTTAAATAGAGAACATGAAACATTTATTGCAGAGAGTACTAATAAACCATATATGGAAGGGCATCATGCATTGCCAATGAGTTTGCAGGATCAATTTTCGGTTAGTTTAGATGTATATTCGAATATTGTTTGTCTTTGTCCATTATGCCATCGAAAAATTCATTACGGAATGGAAAATGAGAAAAAAATCATGCTAGATAGTATATATGCAAAAAGATCTTCTCGTTTAGCAAAAAGTGGGATAAGAATGAGTCAAGATGAGTTTGTTCGTTTTGCGAATCACACGTTTTGATGTTTGTGGTAAAGCATGATTTCATCAGCTGGAGGAAGATAATTTAATGAAACAAGGAAATGCAAAAAACATGCAATGATAATTCAAGGGGCAAAAGATGTTATGTTTATTTAGATTATTTCATATTGAGCATGTTAAGAAGACAGTTAAAAATTATTGAATTATCTGTAGCTTCCATAAAATCAATTCTATGTTAAAAACATGCTGTCTAGACAGCTACTTTTTAAGCTATTATCCAAAAGATATATAATATATAGACTCAATTGGTGAAAGTGCCCATTTGGGCCTATTATTGTATAATTTAATACGTTACAACCAGAGCAAGATCCACCCGTGTATTACAGTATTGTCATTTTGACAATTTTGTATTACTTACGAGTAGCAGACTTGATGGGGATTACGTCCCCATACCCACGTGAAAATATAATTGCTGGCAATTACATTTTAGCAGACACGCAAGCGTTTCTGAGTAAGCATCACAGACAACAAAATAAGGAAATTTTGATAAAGCATTCACCTGGATAGGTGAGTGTTTTTTTATTTTCAAATATTTAATTAATCGAAAAAATAAAAAAGTTTTCCTCAGGGGGCTGTAAAAATGCCTCTCAGCGTTTCGTTTTATGTAAGGGTATTTTGGACAGGAAAAAATTAAAAAATTTTTATCAAGAGCCTGTATTTATGCCCTTCATCTTTTGTATATGTGTAAGAACATTTTTTAGCCGGCATAAAAATGATTTTTACAAAATATTAGAAACAGAAACGAGGCGAGAAAAGAATGCAATATGAATACATGAAGGAGTCAGAGCAGATGCTTCAGTACTTCCAGTTTCCGAAGTTTTTGCTAAAGCTTCGAATTTCTCAAAATGCAAAATTTCTTTATATGCTTTTGTATGACCGAGCGCGGATATCGAGAAAGAATAGCTGGATAGACAAGTATGGAAATGTATATATGATTTTTCCGATAGAGGAATTGTCTGTTCAAATCGACAAATGTAAATCTTCTGTAAAAACAGCGTTGAAGGAATTAGATGATGTGGGACTATTGGTTCGTAGATCCGGTGGATTTTCAAAACCTAATCATTTATATGTAAAAATTCCATCTGATGAGATAAGTTTACAGACGGTTGATGATAAGACGGTTGAAAAGATGGCTGTAACAGAGTCGGAAAAGCACCCATCATCTGGTCGTAAAAATGACTGTGCAGGAGTCGGAAATGTGGCACCTAGTAAAGTAACTGAGAAATATAAAAGTAATAAATATCATGAAGTAAATTATTGCTATGGGGAAGGAGAGAGTTTGTGATGAGAGAAGAAGATACTGTATGTGTAGGCAGTGATGGTTTGCAATACTGCAAAGTTTGTGGGGAAGCGAAAGAAGCATTTTTCCCCAAGGGTGGCTTTATGGGGATAAAAAAACATTTCAGGCAATGTGCCTGTGACAGAAAATCATATGAAGCAGAACAAAAATATTTTAAAGACAAAGAGCACTGGGAATTAGTCAGCAGAAATACAAGCATCTGTTTTGGCGAGAGCAGAATGGAAGAGTGGACATTTGAGAATGCAGATATGTCAGATGCGGTAATGCATAAGGCAAAAAATTATGTTGATAACTGTGAGGAAATGAAAAGAAACCATATTGGGTGTTTGTTCTGGGGACCAGTTGGTACCGGGAAAAGTTATATTGCCGGGTGTATTGCCAATGATCTTCTTAAACGAGAAGTAACGGTAAAGATGACAAATTTCAATACCATTATTGATGATATATTTCCGCTGGCAGACAAAACGGAATATATCAATGCATTGGCTTCGTATCAGCTTTTGATTATTGATGATCTTGGAGTGGAACGAAATTCAGAATATGCATTAGGAATTATTTTCAGTGTCATAGACCGCAGAATCCGTTCGGGACGACCTTTGATCATAACGACCAATCTTCCGTTGAATGAAATAAAAAGCGAGACCATGTTGGATAAAAAGCGTATCTATGACCGTATTTTAGAAATGTGTACACCCATGTATGTTGGAGGCACAAGTAAACGAGAAGCAATTGCAAGTATGAAAATGGAGAAAGCAAAAACATTGTTGAATACAAAGAATGATCGTGTGCATTGCGGATAGAAGTGTATGCTACACACGTTAAACAATAAGGAAAGGATTTTATGAACAAACAATATGTTGCAATATGTGAAAAAGTTGCTCTTACAATTGAAGAGGCAGCAGAATACAGTAATATCGGACAAAACAGAATAAGTAGTCTTTTGAAAGAACCGCGATGTCCGTTTGTGCTTTACGTAGGTACGAAAAAACTTGTAAAGAGAAAAGAATTTGAAAAATTCATTTCGGAAAGTGTAGAAATATAAATGAATGACAGGAGACAATGACAGGAGATGAGATGAAAATGAATATTCACAAAAATAAGATGCTATGGTATAATACAAGGTGCTGTATTAGGGCTTCTTATGAGAGGAGCTGAAATATGGGAAAAGATTTAAAAGGCAAAGAACTTGGCAAGGGAATATCCCAAGAAAGTACGGGATTATACTCAGCCAGATTTGTAGATCGGTTTGGAAAGAGAAAACATAAACGATTCAAAAAGCTGCAAGAGTGCAGAGCATGGATTGCTGATGCGACTTATGTGGATGAACATAGTGATATTTCAATGCCATCAGATATGCTGGTCGATCAATGGTTTGATTATTGGATTGGGATAAAAAAGAAAACAGTCCGTTCAAATACTGTTCGCGATTATATGGAGAGATATATTAAAAATATTAAACCGGTAATTGGGAAGATGACACTATCAGACGTGAAACCACTTCACTGTCAGAAAATATTTTATGATATGGCAGATCAGGGGTATCGTACATCTACAATTTATCAGGCAAGAATTGCATTATACAATATGTTTGAGTATGCAAAAGAGAATGAAGTCTTGCGTAGCAATCCCTGTAAAAAATCTGTGAAAAGTGATATGGGAAAGCCTTCTGAGAAGAAGGTTGCTTTAACAAGAGACATACAAAAAATATTTTTACAATATGCAGAAAATCAAAGCTATGAAAATCAGTATCGTTTTATACTACAAACCGGATTGCGAACAGGCGAATTAGTAGGATTGAAATGGGAAGATGTCGATTTTAAATCCAAAACAATTCAGATTCGCAGAAGTATGGAATATCGTTACAGTGCAAAGGAGTGGCGTATCGGAGAACCAAAGAGTAAATCAGGTTACCGTACGATACCCTTAACAGAAGAAGCGGTTGCTATACTAAAAAAACAAAAAGAAAAGAATAAGAGGATTTCAGAAATTTCAACAGAATGGGAAGAATTTGTATTTGTGTGTCGAAAAGGAACGCCGGTCAAGAACAGCACATATGATACAGTACTGTTTAAGATTTGTGATAAAGCAAAAATTCCAAGATTTTCTATGCATATCTTGAGACATCTTTTTGTCACTAAGTGTATTGAATCAGGAATGAAACCGAAAAAACTTCAGATGTTACTGGACCATTCAAATATTGGAATTACAATGAACTTATATGTTCACACTACCGAGATAAGTATGCTGAAATCCCTTGAAATTAAAGGATTTATAGGAGGAAATAGAAAAATGAAATTAGGAATCGTAGGGCTGCCCAATGTGGGAAAAAGTACATTATTTAATTCTTTGACAAAGGCAGGCGCCGAGTCAGCGAACTATCCGTTTTGTACTATTGATCCCAACGTGGGAATTGTAACGGTACCGGATTCTCGTGTGGATTATCTTGCAGATAAATATCATTCTAAAAAAGTAATTCCTGCGGCGATCGAGTTTGTGGATATTGCCGGACTGGTTAAGGGGGCTTCAAAAGGAGAAGGGCTTGGAAATCAGTTTCTTGCAAACATTCGGGAGGTTGATGCCATTGTTCATGTGGTCCGTTGTTTTGAGGACAGCAATATTGTCCATGTAGACGGATCTGTGGATCCGCTTCGTGACATTGAAACCATTAACTTTGAATTGATTTTTTCTGATATTGAGGTTTTGGATCGAAGAATTGCAAAATCAACCAAAGGTGCCAGAAACGATAAGACACTTGCCCGTGAGGTGGAGTTTTTGCAGAAGGTAAAAGTGCATTTGGAAAATGGAAAGCTTGCAAAAACCTTTGAGACGGAGGATGAAGACGAGCAGGAAATTTTAAATTCCTGTAACCTTTTAACCATCAAACCAGTTATTTTTGCTGCAAATGTGAACGAGGATGAACTGGGGCAGGAGGATAACGATTATGTAAAAGCTGTCAGGAAGTATGCCGCAGAGGTCGATGCTAAAGTATTTGTGGTATGTGCGCAGATCGAACAGGAAATTTCAGAACTGGACGATGAGGAAAAGAAAGAATTTTTAGAAGATCTGGGGCTGGAAGAATCCGGTCTTGAAAAACTAATATCTGCCAGCTATTCTCTGCTCGGTCTGATTAGCTTCCTGACATCCGGGGAAGATGAAACCCGTGCATGGACCATCAAAGAGGGAACCAAAGCTCCGCAGGCAGCAGGAAAAATTCATACAGATTTTGAGCGGGGATTTATCTGTGCGGAGGTCGTATCTTTTGAAGACTTAAAAACCTATGATACGATGCAGGCATGCAAAGAAAAAGGACTGGTGAGACAGGAAGGAAAAGAATATATCGTCAAAGACGGAGATATTATTGTCTTCCGTTTCAATGTGTAATCACTTGGAGCCAAGCAGAAATAAGGAGAGAGGTGCGACGAATGTTTTACATTCGAGAGGACCTCTCTCCTTATTTATATTTGGAGAAAGCCAAACAATGCGGAATCGAAGAAGGAGCGTATGGTTCCAAGAGGAGATGTGAGAAAGCATTTCGCCACGAAAGATGTCGAAATTTATAAGAAAAAACTAAGATTTGATTGTGGATTATTTCTTGCAATTTACCCTTACATCGTATAAAATAAGACCTATGAGTGGTTAGAAGTGGTGGATAGTGGTGGATAAGTGTTGTAAAGTGTCACCTGACATCAAGAGTAAAGAGGTGATTCCATGTTTATGGGAGAATTTAATCACACCATTGATGCAAAAGGCAGGCTGATCATCCCTTCCAGATTCCGGGAAGCCCTGGGGCAGGAATTTGTCATGACGAAGGGATTGGATGGGTGCCTGTTTGTCTTCCCTTCCAGAGAGTGGGAGGCATTTCAGAAAAAGCTGGGAACTTTGCCACTGATTAATAAAAATGCCAGAAAATTTTCAAGGTTTTTTCTGGCGGGGGCAGCCCCGTGTGAGATGGACAAACAGGGAAGAACTTTGATTCCGGCAACTTTAAGAGAGTTTGCCGGTATGGAGAGAGAAGTTGTCTTGACTGGAATGTTGGACCGCATTGAGATTTGGAGTAAAGAAAAATGGAATGAGAACAACTCCTACGAAGATATGGATGACATTGCAGCAAATATGCAGGATTTAGGATTAAGTATCTAGGGTGATTTATGAATTTTGAACATGTTTCCGTTTTACTGGAAGAGACAATTAAAGAGCTGCACATCAATCCGGATGGAATTTATGTAGACGGGACCCTTGGCGGAGGCGGACATGCTTTCCACATTTGTCGGCGTCTTTCAGAGAAAGGGCGCTACATTGGAATCGATCAGGATGCGGATGCCATTGCGGCAAGCACAGAGCGGCTAAAAGAATTCGGCAGCAAAGTGACAATTGTTCGTGATAATTATGTTCATATGCCCAGGATTTTGAGTGAACTTGGAATTGAAAAAGTGGATGGAATTTTGTTAGATCTGGGAGTATCTTCTTTTCAGCTGGATGAAAAAGAACGGGGATTTACATACCGGGAAGACGTTGCGCTGGACATGAGAATGGACCAAAGGCAAAGTCTCACTGCCCGTACAATTGTAAATGAATATTCAGAGATGGAATTGTTTCATATCATTCGTGATTACGGGGAAGAAAAGTTTGCAAAAAACATTGCAAAACATATTGTAAATAAAAGAAAGAAGGGTCCAATTGAGACGACTGGGGAATTGATTGAGATTATAAAGGGAGCCATTCCCATGAAAGTAAGAGCGGTCGGAGGACATCCGGCTAAGAGAACTTTTCAGGCACTTCGCATTGAATGCAATCGGGAACTGGAAGTGCTGAAGGATAGTCTGGACGCCATGATTGATCTATTAAAGCCGGAGGGAAGGCTCTGTATTATCACATTTCATTCGCTGGAAGATCGCATTGTAAAAAGAGCTTTTAAAAGAAATGAGAATCCATGTACCTGTCCGCCGAATTTTCCGGTCTGTGTATGTGGAAAAATTTCAAAAGGAAAGCAATTAACAAGGAAACCGATTCTTCCGGGAGAAGAAGAACTGAAAGAGAACAAGAGGGCAAAGAGTTCAAAACTCAGAGTATTTGAAAGGGCATAAAAAGGGGAGTGTTTATGGACAAGTCAAGGCAGGAGCGATACAATTTAATTTATGGAAATACAGCAAGAAAGGAAGAAACGTCCTCGATTCCGGCATATGAGGAGCCTGTACGGAAGAAAAAGCCAAGAACAAGACCTGCGGCGCCGAAGACCACGACAAAAACCAAGCAGAACCAGAAGCGCGCGATGGCTATTGACTTTGCATTTCTTCGTGTTTTGGCAGGCGGACTGGCAGTGGTCGCAGTCATGAGTTTCTTTTATTTATCCGAAAGAACAAAACTTTTGAACCAGCGTGCGGTGCTCACAGATACGAAATCACAGTTAAATACACTTCAGGTAGAGAATGAGGATCTGAATCTGGAAATCGAACAAAGTATTCGTCTCAATACGATTGAAACAGCGGCAAAGAAATATGGCATGAAGAAACCGGATACAAATCATGTGATTCATTATGACAGCAAAAATGTAGAATATGTGCGCCAGTTTGGGAAGATACCCAAAGCAGACTAAGAGGTGGTTTACTTGAAGAAAAAAAGAAGAAAACCCATAAAACGATTAAATCATGCTATGAAGGTACGGGCAGTGGCTGTCTCTGCCTTCATAGCACTTCTTTTTATTGGTCTGGTTGGACGCCTGGTTTATTTCAGTGTTTTTAAAAATGGTATTTATAAGCGGCAGGTTTTGTCACAGCAAAATTATACCAGCGAAACCCTTCCGTATAAAAGAGGGGATATTTTAGATCGAAACGGCAATACTCTAGCTACCAGCCAAAAGATGTATCAGTTGGTGCTGGAGCCCAAAAACATTTTGAGATCAAAAACAATAAAGGAAGCGACACTGGATGCCTTAACGAAATATATGGGATTGGATGTGAATGATCTCACAAAATTTATTGAGAGACATAAAAATTCTTACTATGCACTCTATCGGGAAGAATTGTCTTACAGCCAAATTTCTGATTTAAAAGATTTTCTGGCCGGTGATCAGGCAGAAAATGTTTCGGGAATTGTGTTTTCTGAAAAATACAAGAGGAGATATCCAAACAAATCTCTGGCAAGTCAAGTTCTCGGGTTTGTTTCGGACGGTACGATCGGAACCGGAGGCATTGAACAATATTACAACAGCACACTGTCCGGTGTGGACGGAAGAAAGTACAAATATTTAAATGAGGAACTGGAACAGGATAGTTCCATTGTGGAGCCGGAAAACGGAAAAACCATTGTAACAACCATTGATTCCAATATTCAAAAACTGGCAGAAAAAGAGCTGGAAACCTTTGAAAAGAAATATGGAAGCAAGGGAAGCAGTATCCTGGTCATGAACCCTAACAACGGAGAAGTTTATGCAATGGCAAATTCCACTTCCTATAATCTGGAGAATCCGAGGGATGAGAAAATCCTGCTGAAAAAATATTCTCAAAGTGAGATTCAAAAGATGACTAAAAAGGAGAGAGCCGAAGCTTTTAACGAAATTTGGAAAAATCCCATTGTGTCCGATGCATTTGAACCTGGTTCCACTTATAAGCCATTTACGGTGGCGGCAGGACTGGAAGAGGGAATTCTGAAAGGAAATGAAACCTACGATTGTGATGGGTTCCAGATCGTGGGACCTCATAAGATTCATTGTTCTCATCGCGAAGGACATGGACACATAACATTGTCACAGAGTATTTCTCTATCTTGCAATGATGCTTTGATGCAGATTGCAGCGAAGGAGGGGAACACGGTATTTGCAAAGTATCAGAAAATCTTTAACTTTGGAAATTTTACCGGAATTGATCTGCCGGGCGAGGCACAGACGGCATCGCTCCTTCATGATGCCAAAGATATGAAACCGGCGGACCTTGCCACCAGTTCCTTTGGACAGTCGTTTAACTGTTCGATGATACAACTGGGCAGCGCGTTTTGTTCTCTGATTAACGGAGGAAATTATTATAAGCCCCATATTGTGAAACAGATGCGAAGTGATGAGGGAAACGTCACAGCAAATGTAGAGCCGACACTGGTAAAACAGACAGTCTCAAAGGAGACGTCCGATAAATTAAAAGCATATATGAAAGAGACGGTAGACTCCGGAACCGGAATCAAAGCACAGCTGAAAAATTATACGGCAGGAGGAAAAACAGGAACGGCTCAGAAGATTCCAAGAAGCGCCGGAACTTATATTGTCTCTTTCTGCGGATTTGCACCTGTGGAAAATCCGCAGGTTGTCGTATATGTGGTGATTGATGAAATTCAGAAAAGTTCTCAGACCAATACCGGACTGGCTGTGGAGATTGCAAAAAATGTATTGGAGGGATCTTTGAAGGAATTAAATGTGCCAAAAAGCAGCAAAAAGTAATACAAGGCAGATTTTTTCATAATCTTATACAAAGAGAAATTTACGGAGTACGTCATGAAGACTGTCTGCAAAAAAAGAATTCTTTGTATGGTTTTGGTATTTTTTGTCGGGTTTTTGGTTGTGACGATTCGACTGGGATATGTTATGATTGTTCAGGCAGATAAATATCTTAGTTTAGCCAGGGACCTGCATCAAAGAGATCGGGAGATTAAGGCTCCCAGAGGAATTATTTATGACCGCAATGGTGTAAAAATTGCTTCCAATAAGGCGGTGTATTCTATTTCCGTTATTTATTCACAGACAAAAGAGAAAGATAAAATTTCCCGGGTATTATCTGAAGAGTTGGGAATGGATTCTGCTCAGATTCGTAAAAAAGTTTACAAAAACTCTGTGAGAGAGAAAATAAAAAGCAATGTAGAGAAAAAAATTGCAGATCGAATCCGGGCATATGAATTCGATGGAGTGAAAGTGGATGAAGATTACAAAAGAGTTTATCCGTACGATTCTCTGGCGTCAAAAGTTCTCGGATTTACCGGGGGCGATAATCAGGGGATCGTTGGTCTTGAAGTAGCTTATGATAAATATTTGAAGGGAAAATCCGGAAGAATTCTGACATTGACTGACGGAAGCGGCATTGAAATCGAAGGTGCATTTGAAGAACGGGAAGAGCCTGAGGCAGGCAATGATTTATATACTTCCCTGGATGTAAATCTTCAGTACTATGCTCAGCAGGCCTGTTTAAAAGTAAAAAAAGAGAAGAAAGCCAAACAGGTGTCAATGATTTTAATGAATCCGCAAAATGGAGAGATTTATGCGATGGTCAATGTACCGGAATATAATTTAAATGAGCCTTTCAAGTTAAATCAGAAACAATCTCAGGAGAGTGTCAAAAAGCAGCAGGAATATTTAAATCGCAAGTGGAGAAATAGTTGTTTAAACGATACCTATGAGCCGGGTTCTGTTTTTAAAATTGTTACGGCAACTGCCGGATTAGAGCTTGGAAAGGTACGTGTAAACGATCAATTTAACTGCCCCGGATTCCGAATTGTGGAAGATCGAAAAATTCGCTGCCATAAGGTAGGAGGGCATGGAAGCGAGACTTTTAAAGAGGGTGTTATGAATTCCTGCAATCCGGTTTTTATGGAAGTCGGAGCGAGGGTTGGCGTGGATGGCATGTATGATACTTTTAAAAAATTGGGATTGTTTGAAAAGACTGGAATTGATCTTCCGGGGGAAGCCAATTCCATTATGCATCAGAAGAAAAATGTCAAGGCAGTGGAGCTTGCAACGATGTCTTTTGGTCAGTCAATTCAGATTACGCCGCTTCAGCTGTTGCGTGCTGCCAGTGCGGCAGTCAACGGGGGAAAGCTGATTACTCCGCATTTTGGAGTAAAAACGGTATCTTCGGATGGAAAGAAAGAGAAAATTTTTTCATATAAGACCAAAGATCATGTGATTAAAAAAGAAACCTCCGAGACAATGAAAGAATTGTTGGAAGCCGTGGTATCCGAAGGATCCGGGCGCAACTGTAAGATTGAAGGATTTTCCATCGGCGGAAAAACTGCAACCAGTGAAAAACTTCCAAGGGGTACTGGAAAATATATTTCCTCTTTTCTGGGATTTTCCAAAGCAAAGAATCCAACGGTTATGGGAATTGTATTGATTGATGAACCGCAGGGAACTTATTATGGGGGAACGATTGCGGCGCCTGTGATGAAAAATGTATTTCAGGTAGCGCTGCCGTATCTTGGAATTTCTAAGGATTATACAGTTGAGAAGAAAAGCGAATAACCCAGGACGTTAAAACCCCAAAGTCTTGGCATAAGGGTTGTAGCGCACATGAATAAAACAAATGAGGTGGTAGCATGAATTATAGTATTGTAAAACCGGTATTGATAGCTTTTTTTGTCAGCGTGATTTTAAGTCCGATGATGATTCGATATCTTCATAAATTAAAATTCGGTCAATTTATCCGTGGAGAAGGTCCTGAGTCGCATTTGAAAAAATCAGGCACGCCGACGATGGGAGGCTTGATTATTTTACTTGGAATTGTGGTTGCGTCTTTATTTTATGTCAGACAATATCCTGCAGTTGTTCCGATTTTGTTTGTGACGCTGGGATTTGGGTTTATTGGATTTATTGATGATTATATCAAAGTGGTCATGAAACGAAATTTGGGATTGAGAGCATGGCAGAAAATGCTGGGACAGATTCTGGTGACAGGAATCTTTGCTTATTATCTGATCAATTATACAGAGACAGGAACCTCGATGCTAATTCCGTTTACCCATGGAGCTTATTTGAATCTGGGGTCATTTTTTGTACCCGTGATTTTTGTAATTCTCCTTGGTACAGTAAATGGTGCAAATTTTACCGACGGATTGGACGGATTGGCATCCAGTGTCACCGTTTTGATTGCGACCTTTTTTACTGTAGCAGCAGTGGGAATGGGCGTTTCTGGAAATGATCCGGGAATCTGGCCTGTTTCCTGTGCTACAGTGGGCGCATTATTGGGATTTTTAGTATTTAATGTATATCCGGCAAGGGTGTTTATGGGAGATACGGGATCACTTGCACTTGGGGGCTTTGTGGCAGCTACGGCAGTGATGCTGCATTTACCTCTTTTTATTCCGATTGTTGCATTTATTTATATGATAGAGGTTATATCTGTGATGCTTCAAGTGGGATACTTTAAAGCTACTGGAGGAAAAAGATTATTTAAAATGGCGCCGATCCACCATCATTTTGAGTTGTCTGGGTGGCCGGAAACGAAGGTTGTGGCAATTTTTGCCATTGTCACGGCAGTTTGTTGTCTGATTGGCCTGGTTGCGATTTAGTAAGGAGAGAAACAATCATGTGGAAAGATAAAAAATTTTTAGTGGCAGGAGCAGGAAAAAGCGGAATTGGCTCAGTCAATCTTCTGCTGAAATTAGGAGCCGAGGTAAGTCTCTATGATGGAAATCAGGATTTAAAGCCACAGGAAATCTATCAGAAACTATATAAAAATCAGGAAATTCCTCTGGTTCTTGGCACATGTACCGAAAAAGTGGCAGATGCTTTTGATTGTTTGGTATTAAGTCCGGGAATTTCAGTAAACGCACCGATTGCACAGCTTTTTAAAAACCAAAAGAAGCCTGTCTGGAGCGAAATTGAACTGGCTTATCATGCATCCAAAGGAACAATTGCTGCAATTACGGGAACCAATGGAAAAACGACCACAACAGCGCTGACCGGGGAGATTATAAAGGGATATTTTGATCAAAGTTTTGTTGTGGGAAATATCGGAATTCCATATACCAGTGTTGCATTAGATACGGGAGAGAACAGTGTGATTATAGCAGAAATCAGCAGTTTTCAACTGGAAACCATCGTAGATTTCTGCCCGGATGTATGTGCAGTCTTAAATATAACTCCTGATCATTTGGATCGTCATGGGACGATGGAAATTTATGCGCAAACCAAAGAATCCATTGGGAAAAATCAGACCGGAGAGCAGGTAATGGTGTTAAATTATGAGGATGAAATGACAAGAGATATGGCGGCAAGAGCAAAGGGAAAAGTCATATTTTTTAGTCTTCATCATAAAATAAAGGATGGAGTGTCCTTGTGCGGGAACAACTTTATAGTAGAAGAACACGGAACACAGATTCCGGTCTGTACGCTTGAGGAAATTCATCTTCTGGGAGATCATAATTATGAAAATATTTTAGCTGCCATTGCAATTACTTATGCCATGGGAGTGCCGGTGCCTTATATTAAGGAAGGAATCAAACGTTTTCGAGGAGTTGCTCATAGAATTGAATATGTTGATACCGTAAACGGAGTTGCATATTACAATGATTCTAAGGGAACGAATCCGGACGCAGCAATTCGGGGAATCCGGGCAATGGATCGGCCGACATGGCTGATTGGCGGAGGATATGATAAAAAGTCTGCGTATGATGAATGGGTGGAAGCGTTTGACGGCAAAGTAAAAGCATTGATCTTAATGGGAGTTACCGCGGAGAAGATTGCGGAAACTGCAAGAAAACATGGGTTTGATCAGATTGTGTATGCAGATTCTATGCAGGATGCAGTCCGGTATGCGGCAGATCATGCACAGGATGGAGATGCGGTTTTATTATCTCCTGCATGTGCGAGCTGGGGAATGTTTCCGAATTATGAAGTCCGTGGAGATGTCTTTAAAGAGTGTGTGAAAAAATTAAAGGAGCTGTAAGAAGTGGCAAATCGCATAAAAGAAAAATATATGGCAAATAAAAGGTATTTTGATTACCCAATGCTGTTTCTTGTAATATTTTTAATATGTTTTGGGATGGTCATGATTTTCAGTACAAGTTCGTACAAAAGTACAGTGACCTATGGAAATCCATATCACTGGCTCATTCGTCAGGGAGTGGCTGTGGGGATCGGCGCAGTTTTGATGTTGGGGTTCTGTAAATTTTTTGATTATCGAATTTTAAAGAACAAACTGGTTGCAAAAATCTGTTATTGGTCCAGTATTGCCATGCTGGTGCTGGTGCTGATTGTCGGAGCGGCAAAAAAAGGCGCAGTGCGCTGGATCAGCATTGGAGGATTCCAATTTCAGCCTTCGGAGTTTGCAAAGATTTTGCTGGTGATTTATTTGGCATACATATTATCAGAAAACGCACATAAAATTCGGACCTTTAAGAATACCATCGCAGTCATGATTCCGTGCATTCCGATCATTGGTCTGGTGGTTACTCAGAATTTAAGTACGGCGCTGGTTCTTTGTGCGATGATTGGAGTGATGGTGTTTGTGGTCAGTCCAAAGACAAAAGAGCTGATTGGAATGGCGGGAGGCGCTGTGGGCGTCCTGGTTCTATATCTTGTGACTGCAAACAGCTATCGAAATGAGCGGCTTCAAATCTGGCTGCATCCAGAAAGTCATGAAAAGGGATTTCAGACGATACAGGCGCTGTATGCGATTGGTTCCGGTGGAATTTTTGGAAAAGGTCTGGGACAGAGTATGCAGAAAATGGGATTCATTCCGGAATCTCATAACGATATGATTTTTTCAATTATATGTGAAGAATTGGGGCTGTTCGGAGCGGTCTGTCTGATTTTGGTATTTGTGGCATTGATTTGGAGAATGTTGCTGATTGCAATGAATTCGGAGGATTTATTTGGCGCATTAATTGTCATTGGATTCTTAACGCATATCGGGGTGCAGGTGTTTATTAATATCGCAGTTGTGACCAATACGATTCCACCAACGGGAATTCCTCTTCCGTTTATCAGTTACGGGGGAAGCTCTATTTTGGTTATTATGGCGGAAATGGGAATGACATTGTCGATTTCCAAAAGAATTCGTTTATAGAAGAACCGGGGGTATCATGGAAGAACAAAAAGAAGAAAAAGTTGTTTTGATGAAAAAACACAAAAGGCAGAGAAAAATGCCGGGTTTTCCTGTGAAAAAAGTCCTGATCGGCGGCGCGGCGTGTTTGATTCTGGCGGTACTGATCATTGCGGGGACCTGTCAAATCAAGGAAATAAAAATTGACGGATTGGATTCCTATACAGAAGCAGAAGCAAAGAAGGCAGTGAGGGAAAATGGGTATTTAGGCAATTCGGTTGCATATTTTATAAGATGCAAATTATCTCCGCCGGATTTGCTGCCATTTATTGATTCTATGAGTGTAGAGTTGATGAGTCCCAATAAAATTCGGATTCATATAAAAGAGAAAAAAAGAGCGGGATGCCTTGAATATAATGGAAAATATGTCTATTTCGATAAAAACGGATATGCGCTGGAAAGTTATGAGAAAAGGTATGATGATGTTCCCCGGGTGACTGGTTTAAAGTATAATGAATTGGTTATGCAGGAAAAGATTCCGGTAAAGAAGAAAGAGATTTTTTCCTATCTGCTGGAATTGACAATGACCATTGATAAATATCAGCTGCCGATTGATCAGATTCATATAGAAAGTGACGGAAATGCGCTGCTGAAGAGCGGAGATCTGACCATTGATCTTGCCAATCGAAAAGATATTGATCTTAAGATTCCGGAACTTTCTGGAATTTTGAAAAAGTTAAAGGGAAAAAGTGGAACTATTGACATGAAATACTTTGATGAAGACCAGAAAATTACGCTGTTTCGACCAAAAAAGAGTTGAAAAAAAGCAGTAAAAAAGGTATCATTAAGTTAGTGTACAGAATTAAGGGTTATCGTTAAGGTGACATGAAGGAGGAGCGACGTGGTTGAAATTATGCCTAGTGTAGAGAATACACAAGCTAGAATTTTAGTGATAGGAGTCGGGGGAGCAGGAAATAATGCTGTAAACCGTATGGTGGATGAGAACGTACAGGGCGTGGAGCTTGTGGGCGTTAATACAGATAGACAGGCTTTATCTTTGTGTAAAGCCACAACAAAAATTCAAATTGGAGAAAAACTGACAAAGGGACTCGGAGCCGGAGCAAAACCGGAGATTGGAGAGGCGGCAGTAGAAGAGAACCGCGAAGAAATTACAGAGCTGGTACAGGGATCTGATATGGTATTCGTAACCTGCGGAATGGGAGGAGGAACCGGAACCGGAGCTGCTCCGATCATCGCAGAGATTGCCAAGGGACTTGGAATTTTAACTGTTGGAGTTGTGACCAAGCCGTTTTCTTTTGAGGGGAAACCTCGTATGAATAATGCAATGTCAGGAATTGCCCGCCTTCAGGATCAGGTTGATACGATGATCGTGATTCCAAATGATAAGCTTCTTCAAATCTGTGATAAAAGAACAACAATTCCGGATGCTCTGAAAAAAGCAGATGAAGTTCTGCAGCAGGGTGTACAGGGAATTACGGATATGATTTACAATCCGGGATTAATTAATGTGGATTTTGCAGATATCCAGACGGTAATGCGTGACAAGGGAATTGCTCATATTGGAATGGGCGTTGCGGACGAAGAACTGGAAGCAATCAAAACCGCAATGGAAAGTCCGCTGTTGGAGACAACGGTTGCTGGTGCAACAGATGTAATCGTAAACTTTGCGGGAGCTGTAGGTATGCTGGAAGCTCAGCAGGCAGTGGAATATTTGAAAGACGAGGCGGGAGACGACGTCAATGTCATTTTCGGAACTGTCAATGCGGACTTTGGAGATCAAATCAGCGCTACAATCATTGCGACGGGGATCAAATCTTCCGATGCTGCCGGCAATTCCAGAACCGGCTTTACCAAAAAAACGAATCCTGCGCCTGCATTTTCCGGACAGCCGATTCACAATGGAAAAGTTATGACACAGCAGCAGGCGGAATCTGCAGCGGCAGCAGAAGTACCGGATCCTGTGATCGAGGAAGAAGATCAGAAGATTACCATTCCGGAATTTCTGTTAAAAAGCAGAAGACGATAAGATACAGGATCAAAGGATCTGATATGAGATCAGCACAAAAAGTTCTTAGAAATGAGACTTTTGTGCTGATTTTGTTTAGAGGGGGGGTGAAAAATGATCAGAAAATACAGGGAATCTGACTGCGAAAAGACGGCAGAACTTTTTTATCATACCGTTCACACAATCAATAAAAAAGATTATACCGAAACGCAGTTGAATGCATGGGCGCCCAAAAAAATGGATCTGGCACGTTGGAATCAATCTTTTCAGGAGACTTACAGTTTGGTTGCTGTGAGAGGTGGAATTCTTGTAGGATTCGGAAATATAGATGATACAGGTTATTTGGATCATCTGTTTGTTCATAAGGATTATCAGCGGATGGGAATTGCCACACAACTTTGTGATCGGTTGGAACAAAGGGTTCAGGGGAGGATCTAGGTTCATGCGTCAATGACTGCAAAGCCGTTTTTTGAGGCAAGAGGATATCAGACAGTAAAAAAACAACAGGTAGAATGCAGAGGTATTGTGTTTCTCAATTACAGAATGATTCAGAAGAATAAAAAGAACGAAAGAAGCAGGGAGCATATCACACGATGATGTTTCCTGCTTCTTTCATTTGTGTATGATATCGGGAAAATTCTTTTTATTCTATATAATCGCCTCGGCTGAATTCCAAATGATATCCGATGCTCTGAAGACGTCGTTCCAAGCATCCTGCACATTCTGCCGCTTCCTCTCCGGTACAGATTTTATGATCATATAAGGCATAATTCTTTCGTACAGAGACAGGAGAGAGGTTCGGCATTACTACATTGGCGCCTGCTAAGATTCCCTGTTCGCGTCCTTTCGGATCAATGGTTCCGAGAGCTGTTGTGGAGGGCAGTAAAAAATGATGGTTCATCAGGCGCAGAATACTGATCAGAAACGTTGTCAGTTCCACGGTTCCGGATGGAAATTCTCTGAATCTGGTGTCGTGATGAGGAACAAAAGGTCCGATTCCGACCATATGCGGATGAAAATGGCTGATGAATAAAAGATCATCTGCCAGGTCTTCCAGCGTTTGAAAAGGAACACCGACCATGAATCCGGTGCCTACATGAAATCCGATTTCTTTTAAATTTTCCAGACACTGAATTCGGTTTTCAATAGAAAGAGAGGTCGGATGAAGCTTTTGATATAATTCTGGAGAGATTGCTTCATGGCGCAGCAAGTAACGATCTGCTCCGGCGTCTCGGAGTTTTTGATAACTTGCTTTGGCTCTCTCTCCGAGAGATAATGTGATGGAACAATCCGGATACTGGCTGCGAATGGCGGATATGATAGAAACCATACGGTTGTCATCAAAATACGGATCTTCTCCGCCTTGAAGTACAAAACTGCGATAGCCGAGAGTATAGCCGTTTTCGCAGGCAGAGAGAATCTCCTCTTGTGTCAGACGGTAACGGTGAATTTTTTGATTGCAGCTTTGAATTCCACAATAAAAACAGTTGTTTTTGCAATAATTTGTAAACTCAATCAGACCGCGCGGGAAGATTCCGGTACCATAAATCTTTTGACTCTCTGTTCGTG
The DNA here is from genome assembly GCF_057535655.1 of Anaerostipes stercorihominis. Classification (NCBI taxonomy): domain Bacteria; kingdom Bacillati; phylum Bacillota; class Clostridia; order Lachnospirales; family Lachnospiraceae; genus Anaerostipes; species Anaerostipes stercorihominis. The sequence continues at coordinate 30,531 of NZ_BAAJCL010000018.1, forward strand.
CAAGATCTGAAATATATTCTGCCTGTTCTTTGTTTCGGTGTTTTAGCAGATGGATCAATTCCTCACGGGAAAGAGTCTGTTCTTTATATAAACGATCAATCAATGTCATTGAATTCATGATGTTTGTCCTCCTTTATGTCATAAGAGAAATATATCATATATAGGAGCAAAATCCAAAGAAATATGATAAAATAGTAAAGAAAAAAGAAACAATGGCGGGAGGTATTGCTATGAGAGAAAATGTTACAGTATTTGAGCATCCTTTGATTTTACATAAGATTTCTCTGATCCGAAGAAAAGAATGCGGAACAAGAGAGTTTCGTACGGTGATAGGAGAGATTGCAACTATGATGGGATATGAAATTTTAAGAGATTTGGAGACTGAACTGGTGGAGATTGAGACGCCAATGGAGAAAATGCAAGCTCCAATGATTCGGGGGAAAAAACTGGCGATTGTTCCGATTCTTCGTGCAGGTCTCGGCATGGTTGACGGTATGCTGTCCTTGGTGCCGAGTGCAAAAGTTGGACATGTGGGAATGTATCGGGATGAGGAAACGCTGGAACCAAAAGAATATTACTGCAAGCTGCCGGAGGATATTGATCAGAGATTGGTGTTGATTGTAGATCCGATGCTTGCCACTGGAGGTTCTGCGGATGCTGCGGTGAATTTTGTAAAAGAGCAGGGGGCAAAGCAGATTAAATTTGCATCGATTATTGCAGCGCCTGAGGGGGTAGAATTGCTCTCAAAGAAACATCCGGATATTCAGATTTACTGCGGCAGCATTGACCGCAAGCTCAATGATCACGGATACATTCTTCCTGGACTTGGAGATGCCGGAGACCGGATTTTCGGAACGAAGTAGAAAAAATTGCAACTTTCTTTTGAGTGTGGTAAAATATAAAGGTTAATCCTGCCGTACCTGGGTGTGGCAGGGACCATTGGGAAACAAAGCAAAAGAAAGAAGGACTTATATGAAACGCGAGGACGTAAGAAATATAGCGATCATTGCCCATGTCGATCATGGAAAAACGACGTTGGTAGATGAGATGTTAAAACAAAGCGGCATTTTTCGTGAAAATCAGGAAATTGCCGAGAGAGTGATGGACTCAAACGATATAGAAAAAGAAAGAGGAATTACAATTCTTTCAAAAAATACAGGCGTTATGTACGATGGAATCAAGATTAATATCATTGACACGCCGGGGCATGCGGATTTCGGCGGAGAAGTCGAACGTGTTCTGAAGATGGTTAATGGCGTTGTATTGGTGGTGGATGCTTTTGAGGGACCGATGCCGCAGACAAAATTTGTATTAAAAAAGGCATTGGAGCTGGATTTATCATTGATCGTCTGTGTCAATAAAGTAGACCGTCCGGAAGCAAGACCGGAGGAGGTTGTGGATGAGACTCTGGAGCTTTTAATGGAATTGGATGCGGGAGATAAGCAGTTGGATTGCCCGTTTGTTTATGCGTCTGCCAAAGAGGGATTTGCTGTTCTTGATTTGGATGGTGAAAAGAAAGATATGAAACCTCTTTTTGAAACAATCATTGATCACATAGAGGCTCCGCAGGGAGATCCCCAAAAACCTCTTCAGGTTTTGATCAGTACCATTGATTATAATGAATATGTTGGAAGAATCGGAATCGGAAAGGTTGATAATGGGTCCATTGCCGTGAATAAAGAATACGTTGTGGTCAATGCCCATGATCCGGAGAGAAAAGAGAAAGTTCGCATTACAAAGCTTTATGAATTTGAGGGTCTGGATAAAGTCGATGTAAAGGAGGCAAATGTCGGGTCTATTGTTGCGATTTCCGGGATTTCAGATCTTTCCATTGGGGATACAATTTGTGATGCGGACGGAGCCGAGGCAATTCCTTTTCAAAAGATCTCTGAACCGACCATCTCGATGCAGTTTATGGTCAATGACAGTCCTCTGGCGGGATTGGAAGGAAAATATATTACATCCCGACATATCAGAGAGCGGCTGTTTCGAGAATTAAATACGGATGTCAGCTTGCGGGTAGAAGAGACTGAAAATACAGATAGTTATAAAGTATCCGGTCGAGGAGAGTTGCATTTATCGGTACTGATTGAAAATATGCGCCGCGAAGGTTATGAATTTGCGGTAAGTAAGGCGGAGGTTCTCTATCATACAGATGAGAATGGCAAGAAACTGGAACCGATGGAGATCGCTGTGATTGATGTTCCTGAAGAATTTACAGGCTCCGTCATCGAGAAATTAAGTCAGAGAAAAGGTGAGCTGCGAAATATGACGGCTGCCACGGGAGGATATTCCAGACTGGAATTTTCTATTCCGTCCAGAGGATTGATTGGTTATCGCGGAGAATTTTTAACGGATACCAAAGGAAATGGTATTTTAAATACGTTGTTTGATGGGTACGGACCGTATAAGGGAGATATTCAGTATCGGAAACAGGGTTCTTTAATTGCCTATGAGGCAGGAGAGACGATCACATACGGATTGTATAATGCACAGGAGAGAGGAACACTGTTTGTAGGACCCGGCGAGAAAGTATACGGCGGAATGGTGATTGGACAGACGGGAAAGGCAGAAGACATAGAGATCAACGTATGTCGTGCGAAAAAATTAACCAACACCAGAGCCTCCGGATCTGATGATGCATTGAAACTATCCCCGCCTAAAATTTTGAGTCTGGAACAGGCATTGGAATTTATTGATACTGATGAGCTGCTGGAAATTACACCGGAAAACATACGCATTCGCAAGAAAATTCTGGATCCTACCATGAGAAAACGCGCGAAATTCTCTTAGAGAGTCGAAAAAACACGAAAAACTTTGTCGATGGATTTTTCTTCTATTTGGGGTCATTTTGGAATACTCTGTAAAGTATACCAATAGACACAAGAAGGGAGAAAGAGTATGACAGAGCAGGGAATCAATCACAATCAAGTGGAGGTGGCAGGACAAATTTGTTCCGATTTTGAATATAGCCACGAGATTTTCGGAGAAGGATTTTATACAGTCAAACTTTTAGTAAACAGATTAAGTGAAGCAACGGATGAGATACCATTGTTAGTATCAGAGCGGCTGATTGATATAAATAAGGATTATAAAGGCAGGCTTGTGAAAGCTTGCGGTCAGTTTCGATCATTTAATAAGCATGAAGAAAATCGCAATCATTTGATTTTATCTGTGTTTGTAAGAGATATTGAATTCCTGGAGACAATGGAAGATGTAAAACCAAATCAGATTATTTTAGACGGATTTATCTGTAAACAGCCGGTATATCGAATGACACCTTTGGGGAGAGAGATCTGTGATATCTTGCTGGCGGTCAATCGGTCGTATGGAAAATCTGATTACATACCATGTATTTGCTGGGGAAGAAATGCGAGATTTGCAGGAAATCTTGAGATTGGATCGAGGATACAGCTGATCGGACGGATTCAAAGCCGTGAATATCAGAAACGAATCAGTGAAAATCAGGTGATTCGCCGTGTTGCATATGAAGTTTCAGTGAATAAGCTGGAGTTTCATGAAAAGGATGAAGAATAAGTTGGATTTCTTATATCAAAAATGATATAATAGCCTAAAATGATGCGCAATTGCCGTGTTATCACGGCAGATTTCGCACCGGGACTCAGGGGTGAGTCTTTGAATATTACAAAAGGAAGATTCTTTGAGGTGAGAATATGGAAGGACGAGTGGAAGTATACTGCGGTCAGGGCAGAGGCAAGACCTCGTGTGCAATTGGCCAATGTGTGAAAGCGGCCGGTCAGGCAAAGCAAGTCATTATAGTTCAATTCCTGAAAGGAAAGGAAACAGAAGAGCTGGGATTTTTCAAGCGATTAGAGCCGGAGGTTCAGCTGTTTCGATTTGAAAAATACGACAAACAGTATCAGGATTTAAGCGAAGAAGAGAAGAAGGAACAAGATCATTTCATTTATAACGGGTTAAAGTATGCTCACAAAGTGATTGACACCAGACAGTGTGATGTTGTAGTTTTAGATGAGATTTTGGGACTCTTGGATCTGGGGCTGTTAAAAGTGCAGGAATTAATTGAGATGATTGAGAATATTGGCGAGGATCAGTTGATTCTTATGACTGGGAGACAAATACCGGAAGAATTGATTGAACATATTGACGCAGTGTACTGCATTAGTACAATCAAGGAATCTTAGAAATTAGAAATGACGCTGCAATTTTTGAATCATACATAAGATGATAGGAGGAAAATAGTATGTCAATATTTACAGGTGCGGGTGTAGCTTTGGTTACGCCGTTTAAAGAAGATTTATCCGTAGATTATGATCAGCTGGAAAAATTTATTGATTTTCAGATTGAGAATGGAACAGACAGTATTGTAATTTGCGGAACTTCAGGGGAAGCTTCCACCATGAGCCATGACGAACAAATTGAAGTGATTGGTGCCTGTGTTTCTCATGTAAACAAACGAGTGCCGGTGATTGCTGGAGCAGGAGCAAATTGTACAGAAGAGGCGTTACAGCTTGGAAAGCGGGCGCAAAACGCAGGGGCGGATGCGCTTCTTGTGGTGACGCCGTATTACAATAAAGCAACGCAGAAAGGTTTAGAAGAATACTATGCAACCATCGGAAATGCAGTGGACGTTCCGATTGTGATGTATAATGTGCCTGGAAGAACCGGAACCAACATCTTGCCGGAAACAGCGGCAAAGATTGCCGGAGATGTAGAAAATGTAGTGGCAATAAAAGAAGCCAGTGGAAATATTGGTCAGGTGGCAGATCTTGCTGCTCTCACTCATGGGGAATTAGATATTTATTCCGGAAATGACGATCAGGTGGTTCCGTTGTTATCTCTGGGAGGAAAGGGCGTGATTTCTGTACTGTCCAATGTGGCTCCGAGACAGACGCATGATATGGTTATGAAGTTTTTAGAGGGCGACATCAAAGGAAGTCTGGAAATTCAATTAAAATACATGGACGTCATTCATAAGCTGTTTTGTGAGGTAAATCCGATTCCTGCAAAACGTGCAGTTTCAGAACTTGGATATTGCCGAGATCTTGTGAGACGTCCGTTAACCGAGATGGAAGAAGCACACGCACAGCAGATGATTCAGGCGATGAAGGACGCAGAAATTCTTTAAGAGGAGTTACGAAAGATGGTAAAAGTTATGATGCATGGCTGTAACGGAGTCATGGGGCAGGTAATTACTCAAATTATCGAAGAGACAGAAGATGCGGTGATGGCGGCAGGTGTGGATCGGATAGACAACGGAAGCAACGATTATCCGGTTTATAGCTGCTTGGAAGACTGCAAGGAAGAGATTGATGTAATTATTGATTTCTCTGCGGCGCCTGCGGTGGACGGATTGCTTGATTATGTAGCAAAACACCGGATTCCGGTCGTATTATGTACCACCGGACTGAGTGATGAACAGCTGGAAAAGGTTTCTGAAACCAGTAAGAAAACAGCGGTTCTGCGATCTGCCAATATGTCACTGGGGATCAACACATTATTTAAAGTTTTGAAATCTATGACAAAACTGTTAGCAGATGCAGGGTTTGATGTGGATATTGTTGAGAAGCATCATCGCAGAAAGCTGGACGCACCGTCAGGAACTGCACTTGCGCTGGCGGAGGCAGTAAACGAGCCGTTAAACAACGAATATGAATTTGTCTATGATCGAAGCCAGAGACGGGAGCAGCGTCCAAAGAAAGAAATTGGTATTTCTGCGGTCCGAGGCGGAACGATTGTAGGAGAGCATGAAGTCATTTTTGCAGGTCAGGATGAAGTGATTGAATTAAAACATACCGCTTATTCCAGAGCCGTATTTGCCAAAGGCGCTGTCAGTGCCGCATTATATTTGGCGGGAAAACCTGCGGGAATGTATGATATGAGTGATGTGATCGGTTAAAGAACGTGGAAAAAGTTGTTTTGTTGCTGCACATCGGCACGCGAAGAGGAGCAAGTCTCTCAGGGATTGAGGGACTTGCTCCTCTTTGTTCTTTTTGAGGTTTTTGATGCAGGATAGATTTGTTTCATTTTTTGATCATCATAATGTTGATCCATAAATTTCTGCCATGTTTGTGTTGCGGGGATTGCCTGTTCCCGTTGACTTTGGCGTACAGTTGCAGCAGCAGAAACCGTGAAATTACAAACGATGAATATAAACAGACACCACGTAATTATTTTCCCGGGCTTTATGGGGATCTTTTCAATCCGATATGAAAAAAATGGATAGAGAATCCGAAACCATGCGACTGTGGCGATTCCCCAGAAAAAACAATATAGAAGGTTGATTCGTCCGTTTAGATTAAATGGAATATTGCTGTAATCCCAATAGATTCTTCCCAGAAATATTTCACCGATGACGCTGCAAAGATACTCGTAGGCGCCTCCAAGAAAAGTACCGATCAGAAAAAGAAAGACGTCAGAACGATTCCGATATCGATATAAAAGAGCGGTGGCACCGGCGAATGCAAAGCCCCAGACGATACTGAAGGGTCCCCATACAAGGCTGCTGCGACTCATCCAAATTCCCATTTTCACATAGCAGAAAATGGTTTCGATGATATCTCCCAATAGAGCTCCGATAAAAAACAGAAGAAATAATTTATAGAAACAGCATCCGGCGGCAAAGACCCTGGATTGATCCGAAGAAAGGAGTGGTTTTACTTTGCGGTGGGGATATGCACGTTCAAGACGATGCTCAATGTGATGAATAATAAAATTTTGTAAAACAAAACTAAATTTTGAGAAACGATCATCGGCATGTTTCCATCGTTCTTTATGATTTGATTTTCCATAAATCAGTATCAAAGTTGCCAATATATCAATGATTAAAATCAATAATAACACAAGAACAATGATATTTGACCAAATTCCGGGAAAGAATCGGTAGAGTGTGAGGAAAATAGGATTGCCAAAGTGCGTGGCAACCATTCCCAGAATTCCCCATAGGATGGAATGTGATAAACAAATATATCCATCCAGGTTCCAAGGATTTTTAGAATAATTCCACCAACGTTCATGGTAGTATCGCTCAATCAGATGACCGCTGATCCATTCAATAACGGTGGCGTCAATTACAGATACGAGAAATGTCCAGAATAACGACATTTCATGGCTGTTTATGGTAATGATGACAGCGGCAATTCCGTAAGAAATGCAAAATGGACAATTCACAAATCCGCGGTTAACAAAGCGTTTTTGAGACAAAGTACACTGTATGACTTCCAAGACCCAACCCAGAAATGAGTATAAGAAAAATAACCAGAGTAACTGAAAGATAACTGCAATCATAGAAAGCTCCTTTTTCGTTTGTTTTGTAAAAAGTATATAGATTTCCGTGAAAAAAGTCAATGAAGGGACAAAGAAAGGGAAAAATATTCAGGATGGACAAAAATATCTGTCAAATTATTCACAAATTTTCTGAACAAATGTAAATGTATACATGAAAGAATATGTTACTTCGACATAATTTCAGTGAAATTGTATTGCCACAAATACAAAGATTGTATATGATGGTTGCATAAGGGTTGAAGCGGAAATAGATGAGGAAAGGGGCATCATGGATGAAAAAGATTGTTGATGATTGGAGATTAATTTATAAGGTTTGCAGCTTGTATTATGAGGACAACATGCGGCAACAAGAAATCAGTGACTATCTTGGGATTTCCAGAGCAACCATTTCACGTATGCTTCAAAAAGGAAAAGAAAGTGGGATTGTCCGTGTAGAAGTGGTAAATCCGATACAATTTTCTTATGGGAAACTGGAGAAAGCCCTGGAGAGAAAATACGGTCTGAAGGAAGTGATTGTGGTAGAAAGCAGTTCTTTGGATACTCATGCAGAGTCGCTGACGAAGATGTATGAAAAAGCAGCGCTTTATTTATCTCAATTTTTTCACGATGGAGATTATATCGGGGTTTCGATGGGATTTACACTGCATAATGTGGCAATGGTCAGGAGAGGTTTTCCAAAGGAGAATCGCTATATGTTTGTTCCGGTAATTGGAGGAATCAGTCCGAGAAATATTAATGGAGTGGATGTTCAGAGCAATCAGATTGCTCGGGAATTCGCGGATAAATTCGGGGGGGAATTATACTCAGTTTTTAGCACCGGCACTTTTTTCAGAAAAGAAAATCAAAGATTATTTCCTGAAAGAAAAATCGGTAAATTTTATTTTTGAGGATTTTCAGAAGCTGGATACATTGGTTATGGGAATTGGCGCCAATGATACAGGAACAGACTCCACCTTGATTCATGCAGGATATATCACAGATGAGGAAGTTCAGGAATTTGCAGGAAATGGAGTAGTAGGAAATGTTGCTCTGCAATTTTTTGACATTCACGGGAATACAGAAAAATTTGAGATGTTTAATGAACGGGTTGCGGGAATGGAAAGAGAGATGATGAAGAAGGTTCGCAATCGAATTGGAATTGCCGGTGGGATAGAACGAGTACAGGCGGTGAAAGGAGCAATTAACGGTGGTTATATCAACATGCTGATTACGAATAATGAGTGTGCGGAAAAACTGCTATAAAGGCATACAACGAAAAGAGAACAGGCATGTGTATATTTTTAATAAAATGACATCGCTTTTCTTTTTTTGAACATAAAATATGTAAAAAATAACCAAAAAAGTAAAAAAACACCTTAAAAGAGGGAGGAAAAAGCGAATGAAATTCATTCGCTGAAAAGCAGGATCAGTCAAGCAGCGCTAAGGCAGTATCTTTGCTCGTAAAAAAGGCGTTGATGAAATGACGGGATAAAACAGCATGAATAATATCCTTTTTATAAATACCCTCGGCAATGCCGATAGAGATTCGAGCGTTTTTGCATGCCTTTACAATGTCTGCGCGGATGATACGCTTTGTGAGATTGGTTTCGACGGGATCTCCCTGTACTGTCAAAAATCGAAGAGCGATATCGCCGATGGCGCCTGCATCCTTCAGAGATTTTGTTTCTTCAGGAGACAGAATTTCATTTCTTGTAAGGAAAGAGGTTTCGAAAGTTCCGAGACCGGATACGATGATATCGGATTGTTCAGCCAAGGAGAGAGTTTCGCAGACTTTTCGGTTTGCGATCAATGTCTGGTATTCCATCTGGGAAGAACAAAAGGCAGGGACATGGAGCAGATGACAGGTTCCGCCGGTTAAGTTTGCCAACTGAATGACATTATAATTGGGTAAAGTATCAAAGGAGGCACCGAAGCTGCCGGCCAGAGGCACAATTTGTGTATGTGGGAATTTCATTGGGTGTAAATGTCGGATAAATCTGGAAACGGCATTTCCCCATGCAATCCCGATTTTGTCATTGGGTTTTACCTGAGAGATAAAATAGTTGACAGCAGACATGGAAATGTAATCTCGAGTGGTGTCCGCGTTGTCGATGACACTGGCATATTTCAGGTGATATTTGTTGCACAGCTGCTCCTCCAGGGATGCATTTCCCAGAATCGGAGACTCAATTTCGATCTTGACGATACCGAGTTCTTCTGCTCTGGACAGCAATTTTGAAACCCAGGGTCTTGAGATGTTTAATTTTTTTGCGATTTCTTGTTGGGATAATTTGTCTTTGTAATAGAGATTAGCGATTAAGGTGATGCGGTCCAACATAGAATCTGTATTTTCATTTTTTTTCATGGATCATATTCCTTTTTGAATCAAAGTATAAGCACGAATGTAACTGTTTTCTAATCAAATTATATTGTAATAATGACTAAAATTCAAGGGTTGTAAAGAAAAAATCAAATAATATTGACGAACATAATTTAATCGTATATAATACAAGTAACAAAAGTGATTTGAAAGCACATAATTAATTTGTATAAAGTAAACAAATGAGAGGAGTGTACATGACATGAGTGGAATTTCTAAGATTTTGCTGATTGTGTTTGTACTGTTTGTAATGCAGGCATTAGGAGGCATGTGGCAAATACAAAATTATCGAAAAGCAATTCGCAGAGTTCATAAGTTTGGAAATGTCGGATTCGGACAGAAACGAGGTGGAATTCGTGCGGGATATATTGTGATGATTGCGTGTGATCATGAAGGGATTATCACGGGCGGAGAAATTATGCAGGGAATCAGTTTTTTTGCAAAATTTAAACCTTTAAAAAAATTGTTAGGCAAAGAAGTCCTTGGAACCAGTATTTACGAATTTTTAGATGATATGCAAGATTTTGATAAAAAACAGAAGAAAAAATACAAAGGATATCTCAATGCATTGGAGGCGTTGTCTCAGCGCCTGGAGCCTTCTCTGGAGGAAAACGAAGAGGTGGCTGAAGCGCCTCGGGCATAATGTAATTGATATATATGGGATGCGAGGTCTGAGGGGGATCTGTTCAGGGCCCGGGCAGATGAACTGTTGGATTTTGCGGAACATTTATATAGAGTTTATGGTTTCAGAATTCACAAAAAGGAGGATGAATTTATGGAAGTTATTTCTAACGTTGCAAACGGCTTTATCGGTCTGTTCCAGGCCGGTGGAGAAACCTTTATGGGGTGGGTAACCGGAATTATCCCGTTGGTTATCTGCCTGATGACGGCGGTCAATGCAGTGATAGGTTTTATTGGAGTAGAAAGAGTAGAAGGATTTTGCCAAAAGATTACAAAGTATACATTACTTCGTTACACCTTACTTCCGGTAATGGCGGATATTTTCCTGACAAACCCGGCGCAGTATACTTTTGGACGATTCCTGAAAAAAGAACATAAGGCTGCGTTTTATGATGCCAGTGTTTCTTTCTGTCATCCGATTACAGGTCTTTTCCCGCATGCAAATGCCGGTGAGTTGTTCGTGTACATGGGGATTGCAACAGGTATTCAAAAACTTGGTCTTTCCATTGGAGGATTGGCGGTAAGATACTTTGTTGTCGGTGTTATTGTTATTTTAATCCGTGGTATTTTATGTGAAAAACTTTACAAGGCATTCAGTTCTAAAAAATAGTCGAAGGGAGGAGAAGCAGTATGTATAAAACAATCACAATTAAAGCAGGAAGCGGCGGATGGGGTGGCCCATTAACAATTACACCAACAGAAAAGTGCAATAAAGTTTTAAGTGTAACAGGTGGAGGGATTCATCCGGTTGCGGAGAAAATTGCAGAAATGACTGGAGCCGAGGCGGTGGACGGCTTTAAAGAAAGTCTTCCGGACGATGAAATTCTGGTAGCTGTTGTTGACTGTGGGGGAACTGCACGTTGTGGCGTATATCCGAAGAAAGGAATCTATACTGTAAACCTTGAACCGGTAGGAAAAGCAGGTCCTCTTGCAAAATATATTACAAAAGAGATTTATGTTTCAGCTGTGAAAGAAAGTGATATTTTTGAGTCTGATTATGCCGGGCAGGCAGTGGGAAATCCGGCTTCACAGACAGAGGTAAAGGAAGAACCTGCAGACAAAGGACCAAAATCAAAGGCTCAGGCAAAAGAAGAGATTGCAAAAGCCGGAGAAGGGAAAAAAGAAAATATTGTCGTTCGTATCGGTAAGGTCGTAGGACGCGTGGTTAATATCTGTTTCCAGGCTGGTTGTGATACCATTGAAATGGTTGTCGGTACTATTTTACCATTTATGGCATTTACGGCAACGTTACTTGGTATTATTTCTGCCAGTGGATTGGGAAATGTAATTGCCAAAACAATTTCACCGATCTGTTCTACACTTCCGGGAATGGTTGCCATTGCTTTCGTTTGCGGTATTCCGATTTTATCTCCGGTACTTGGACCTGGAGCTGTTATTGCACAGGTAGTAGGAACTTTGCTTGGATCACAGTTTGCTCTCGGAAATATTCCGCCTCAATATGCTCTTCCGGCATTGTTTGCAATTGACGCGCAGGTTGGATGTGATTTTATCCCGGTAGGTTTATCTCTTGGAGAAGCTGATTCTGAAACAATTGAGTATGGTGTTCCGGCGGTATTATTTGAACGTATGATTACCGGACCATTGGCGGTGTTGATCGCGTTTGCGTTCAGTATTGGAATGTACTAGAAATGGAAGACATAGAAAGGGAATTGTATGAAATATCAATCTGAGATTGTCGGACTTGGACCGGATGCACTGGCGTTTCTGGAAGATGAAGACATGAATTTTATTATCATTTTTAATGAGGATGCTCCACCGGAGCTGGCAGAATTATCTGTACTTCATACGAAAGCGGAATTAAAAGAAATTCCGGCAGTGGGAGATACCTTTAAAATCTGTGGAAAAGAATTTAAGATCAGCGCAGTGGGAAGCGAAGCGCCGCATACGCTGGAACAGCTTGGTCATTGTACCATTGATTTTAAAGGCGGTGACGAGGCGGAGCGCCCGGGTTGCATTATGCTGGAGGGCAATCAGTTGCTTCCGGAAGATCTCAAGGCGGGAGAACTGATTGAAATCTATTAAGAACAGAGTGTAAATGTTGTTTTTGGAACAGGAGAAAAATTGTTATGTTAAACATGGATCAAAAGTTAATTAAGAGACAGGAAGAAGGAAAAATCATTAAAACCGGAATTGTCGGAGCCGGACAGATGGGGCGGGGAATGGTAACCCAGATGGTTCTGATGAACGGAATGATGCCGGCGATCGTATCTGATATCAAAGTAGAGAATGCAGTTAATGCGTTTAAATACGCAGGAGTTTCCGAAGATGATATTGCCATTGCAAAAACACTGGAAGATGCCAATGCGGCAATGGAAGCAGGCAAATATGTTGCATGTGAAGATGCCAAC
>NZ_BAAJCL010000019.1:0-36776 GCF_057535655.1 Anaerostipes stercorihominis
ATACAAAGAGGTCAACAGATGCCAACACAAACGTGCACTCGCATTAACTGCCCGTAAATTTGTGCGTTTAATCTTTCGACTGCTGAAAGACAACCGCCTATACTGTCCAGCAAAGTAGATTTCATCTATTTGCTGATGAGCTACGCCCTGCTCATTTTTAAAAATCTGGTCGACAGGGCTTAGGTGGGTGTTTTTTGTCTTCATGAGATATATACAAAAATATATGATTTTTATGTTATTTATCTCTTGACATCACACCGCTGGACTTTCAAAATGCAAATATTTCAATGCATTTTTAGTACGAAAACATATCTGCAAATTCGGTTTTTCATAACGCAGACGCTTGATAGCTTCAGCCTTATCAATTAAACCATCAAAAAACAACTCAACTGTGTTAAATACCCTATCGTTTGCTACTCCTCCAATAACAATATCATAATCTGTAGAATCTCTGCCACTGCGGCAATTCAGAATAAAATCTAACCACTCTTCCGAATAAGCATCGAATTTCAGAACCTTTAATACCTTGTATGCATTTTTATCAAACTTATAACAAGAAATTACACCATCTTTGCCACGGCTTTTAAATTTTCCACACCACTTCAATGCTTGTTCGTGCAACGGAGTAGTATAAAAACCAATACCAAAATCTACATTATGTCGAGAATGTTGCAAATCTGGATTTGCAATTTCTAAATAGGAGCCATGATATAAAATCATAACGTTACACCTCTTTCATGCATTAGCTCAATAATATCATTGACAATATATTCTTTGCTTTGCGTGTGCAGAATCTCATACTCCGGTACAATATATCCATGCAAAATATCACTCTTATCCTTAAACATTTTGTATACTTCTTGAGGAGATACTCCTAGACTTTCTGCAACATTCTCTATACAAAATACAGCAAATTCAAGTTCTCTGGAATTATGGATGCTTTCATTTTTATCCATATTGGATACCTCCGTTACATTCTGCAACTGTTTTCTTACAATGGTTACTTTCATTTTCTTTTTTATTATACGGTACACCATCATGTACGTCAATGTACATTCCAATTTCATCTTTTCGGAAGAAAAAGGGAATGCCAAACCAAGACATTCCCCATAAATACTATATTTCTCATCGTTTCTTATGCGTGTTTCATTGTTTGTTTCTTTCGTGGTATATGAAACATTTGTTATTATATAGGACGATTTCTATTTCTATTTTTTAAGTTTTCGTTTTTTCAGCCACAATCCAACGGCTCCGGCACCCGCCACCAACGAAACAATGACATATGGTGTCATTGTTTTTGTGTCTCCGGTTTGCGGTGTAGAAGTCTCATCGGTACTTCCCAGCGTTTTTGTTTTGGAACTCTTTGGCGTTTCCGGTTTTGGCACTTCCACGGTAACCTCTGCATTTCCACCATTAATACCTTCTCCATTCACCGTCGCCTGATTGGTGAGCTTCTTGCCCAGTGCTGTTTTTAAAACCATTGCCTGATAGGTAATCACTGCCTTTTCTCCGTAAGACATTTCCGGAATTGTAACTGTCAGCGTATTGTCTTTGACTTCTACGGAATATCCTTTGACACCCTGTACCTTTACGCTTTCTTCTAAAAGTTTCAGCTCCTTCGGCACCTGATCCCGGATGACGACGTTCTTTGCCTTGGCTCCTTCCTTCTTCAGGGCAACCGCTACGGTATAATTGACCGTTTCTCCTTCTTTGTAAGATTTTTTATCAGCATCTTTGGTCATGATGACATCAGACCTTAAGACTTTGACCGTATTGTCATCCTGCTTTTCTCCGGCATTTTCTGCCAGCGCCGCCGCTTTATTTTCATACGTTCCGGTTTTGGTAAACCGCACATCATACGTCACAGTGATCGTATCCTTGGATGTCATATCTTTTCCGGTTTCAATGTAGAAATTGTTGGAATTGACCGCCATTTTACAGTCCTTGGTGATGTCTTCTCCATTCCATACCACCTTCAGCGTATCTTTCTGAATTTCCAAACCGTCTGCCTGCTTGAAAGAATCTTTTAGAATGACATTTTTGGCTGTGGCATTGGCGTTTTTCTGTGTGATGTTTAAGGTGTACGTTCCGGTTTCCCCTTCGGTATATTCGGTTTGATTGGATGCCTTTTCGATATCCAGATCCGGTTCGTCTTCTTTGACTTCCACCACATGATGGGCTTGATCCTCCGGTGTATTCTCCGAGGTTGATACCGCGGTATTGGTATATTCTCCGGTCTTTGAAAATACAACACGGTAGGTAACTTCCATTTCATCTTCATCCGTTAGATTTTTTCCGGTGGCAATCTTAAAATGATTTCCTTCCACCGTGATCTTACAGTCTTTGGTAATATCCTTATGATTGAATGTTACCGCAAGACTGTCTGCATCATAGGTCATTCCATCTTCCTGAACAAAGGTATCGGTAATAACGACATTCTTTGCCGTCAGATCTTCCTTGGTCTGTTTCACTTCCAGAGTATAGTTTCCGGTTTCTCCGACTGCATACTGCTGTTTGTTGGACTTCTTTGTGATCTCAAGCTGTGGAGCCTTCATCGTAAGATCTTCGGTGTCTTCGCCTCCTCCGGATGGAATCGTTTCATCCTCTTTGATTTTATCTCCATTGGTATTCTCTGTTGCCGGAGCAGAGAATGTATTTTCCAACGAACTCTCCAGAGCTGCTTCGTCTGTTATGGTTGCATCGTAAGTCACCGTGATTTGATCGGCATACGGCAAGGCATAGAAGTTGATTGCCCGACTCTTAGTAACCCCGTCTTCCAACAGATTTTCATATCCTTTTGCCGGAATTTCTCCCTGTTTTAATGCAAAGTTCGTACGAATCGTAAATCCTTTTCCGTTCGCAGCATAGGTAATGTCAACATCGTTTGTCACATCTTTTCCCTGGATTAAAACGGCAACCGTTCCTTCTTTCACCTCCAGTCCTTTGGCTTTTACCAGGTCGTTTAAGACAAGATCTCTCATAAAGGTTCCGGGATTGCGATTTGTGATCGTCACTTTGTATCCAACGGTATCTCCGACTTTATGTTTTGTACTCGGTGTACTCTTTACCACATCCACTTTTGGACTGTTGATGTAAACCTGCTCTTTGTCGCTCTTTTCCGGAATCCCTGCGGCAATCGCAGATGCCGTATTATCGACACAGGTTCCGTTACTTGCCACCAGCGCTTTTGCATCGTAAGTGATTGTTATGGTCGTTCCATACGGCAGCGCATAATCTCCTTTGGATGTTAAGACCCAACCGTTTCCACTTTGAGAAATGGTATAAGCTGCTGCGTCGATTCCCGTCACTTTCACACTGCTCATGTCCAAGGCAACGGTATCCGGTAAGGTTGTATCAGAAATGGTAAAATATGCGGTATCCGCATTCTTATTGGTATTTTTTACCTGCACAGTGTAATGAATGACGTCCCCCACCTGATGCTCATAACGGTTGACATCCTTAGTGATCTGAAGCCCCGGATCACTCGCTCCTTCATCGCCCGTGGAAAGATGAAGTTCTGTGGATACGTCATTGGTTGGCAGCTGATATTCATCTATGACCGTTTTCGCATTGTTTTTCTCTGTGAGTACGGTCTGTGT
This sequence comes from Anaerostipes stercorihominis, assembly GCF_057535655.1. NCBI lineage: Bacteria > Bacillati > Bacillota > Clostridia > Lachnospirales > Lachnospiraceae > Anaerostipes > Anaerostipes stercorihominis. The sequence goes on from NZ_BAAJCL010000019.1 coordinate 3,600, forward strand.
CTGATTGAAATGACCATGTGCTTTCCATTTGCTGCGAAGCGCCTCAAGAGTTTCTTTCTTCGCATCCTCCGGCACGTCCATTTTTACCTTGATTTGCAGCTGATATACCGTATTTTCATAGAAGGCTGCATTTTTCGGATTTTTCAGTGTCGCAACGACCTGATTTCCGGTGGTGGAGATCTGAAACATGGAGCTGACGTCCTTGCTTTCACTATTGCTGTCTTCTCCCATCACTTTGACCGACAGAATCTTCATACACTCTTCCACCTGATCCTGAAATTCAAACTTGTCATAGTAGAAATTTTGAGGAATCCCACTTGGCACCGTCTGCTCCACCGTATAGGTCCAGGTCTTGCTAAGATCCCGAAGGGTATTTTTTGTAACCTCCGTTTCATCATCATCGGAGATGCTTTTGGTAGGATTTGCCGGCTGGAATTGTGTCATTGCCTGACCACTTCCCACGTACTGCTCCTGATTGGACGGTGCATCAATATGTTCCCCGTCCTTCATTCCTCCATCTCGTCCAAACGTATACACAAAGGAACTGTCCTCAAAGATAAAGCCTGCTGCAGTGCTTGCCTCACCGTCATAATTGGTTTTGGAATTTGCAAAGTACACATTTTTCTCTCCGGACTTTTGATAAGAAAGAATTGTGTTTCCTGCAACATACTGCCCGTCGATCTTTGCGGCGGATATTCCAATGTACTGATAGGAATCAATATCACTTAAAGTAACATTGGATTTTAACGTCACCTTGCTCTCCGTTCCGGCACGGTAAAAATCACTGTGAACCGTCACTTCCTCTAATCCTACATAAGCGGCATTGGTAATTCCATCCCCTAATGCGACATATCCGTTTTCTCCCTGATATTTTTCGATGCCGGTGACGGTACGTACTAAATCTACGGTGATCCAATGTCCATTGGTTCCATCCGACTCACACTGATAAATTTTCAAGTTGGAGATTTTCAACTGAATATTTCCCGCCGTGTTTTCCGCGGTTTTAAACCATGTATAATCCTTTAAAAAGGAAGGCAGGTTCAAGTCCGACCCCTGATAGGTGCTTGGGGCGGAACACTTCGTTCCCTCCGCTACGGTAACTTTGGTACGGCTGGTTTTCTGCAGCTTAAAGCCGTAAGAAGCATCCACCTTTAAAGCTTTCTCTTTGCTGTCATCATAGCCGGAATATTCATGAGTATATTTCGTCCCATTTTTATCTACTTCTCTCCATCTCCTGCCACCATCGGTGTTTTCTTTGATCGTATACGCATCATCGGTATTCACCTGTGCCAGCACCAAAGTTCCACCGGAAAACAGACCATTGATTCCCAGCATGAATACCGTCATCACACAGAGAGCCTTCCGAAACACGGTTCTGATTTTTCGTCTCTTTTTCATAGATTTTCCTTTCTTGTCGTATTTCATATATAAAAAAAGACATCCTTGGATGCCTTACTGTTTGATCGGATTTCTCATTTTTTGGGGGACTTCGTTCTGATTTCATCACTCACCTCCTGTTTTCGAGTACAAAAAAAGCAGATCATAGTATCTGCTTTTCATTTCTGATTGAGTTTTTTCATTTATTATTTAATCACAACCGGTTTCCCTATGATCCCAGCCCCTAACTGATGCGTGTCAGAACAAAAGAAAACAGGTTTTCCATTTTTATACCCAACAATCTTTAACGCTAAATAAGCAATTCCACGGTCAGAATCCCGGAAGGTCGGACTAAAATATCCTTTCTGCCCAGACTTGATCACACCATCATATTCATTGATTGTAGGCGTTTTTAGTTCAGATAGACTTTTATATTCTTTTCCCAACTCTCCGATATTATAGTACAAAGTAACTCCATTTTTTGCCGTATAGCATTCATACTCCATATAATTTTCGTCTGTCATATAATAATTCACATAACCATATTTTCCCAAACCATATCCACTAAAATAATTATCAAAGTTCTTTGTCGTATCGGATTCACAGTAAATGGTATGATCGGTGAACGTTTTCGTACTGTTTGCTTTTCTCTCAATTTCCGCAACATCAATCGGATCCGTCAAGCCCGGCATCTTTCCGGTATACGGTTTCCCATCCTTTGTATATTTTGATGTTGTGGAAGAACTGCTGGAAGCATTGTAAGCTTTTTTCTTATAAGTTTTCCAAAGCTTTTTCTTTGTATTATAAATTTTCACCGTTGCGGTACTGTTCCCTGCAACTTTACTCAACTTAATATTAAAATACCCTTTGACTTTGCTGGCTTTTTTTGTGTATGTCTTGCCGTTCATCGTTACCTTTACCGTATATTTCGGACGAGTGTAGCCTTGAATGTTTTTCGCTGTCTTGCTAAACTTACGAATACTTGCAGTTTTGGCAATCACATAGACTTTTTTCTTGGTATAAAGCTTCCACTTCTTTCCTTTCTTTTTGTAGGAACGGACATAAAAACTTTTCCCGGCAGACTGCTTTGGAATCTTCATGCTGTAATTTCCCTTCTTGCTCGCAATCTTTTTGTAAGTTTTCTTTCCGATTTTCACTGTCACACGGTACTTTTTCTTGGTTTTTCCTTTTACCTTGGTTGTTGTGTTATACACCCGATTCACTGTCAGCTTCTTCTTCGCTGCACTCACATCATTTGTTGCCGGCAATAAGGTCACTGAAAAAAACAATGCCGCTGCCACTGCCATGGTTCTTTTAAATTTTCTCATATCTTTTCCCCCTTTGAATTGAAATTTTTTAAGATTTCTATTATAATATACTTAACAAGACAACTGGAGTGGGTTAAAACCACTTGCCCCCTCAAAAGAAGTAACCGTTTGTTACCCTGAGAAAGTACATGGTTACTTCTTTTCTATGTAAAAATTTATATACCGCAATTCCTACAGTCATCAGATTAAATGCTAATTTAGCACCCCAAAATTTCTTTTATGATTTCGTCGGTTAATTCCTCTCCAAACAATTCTTCCTCTGGCACCTCCAAATCCCAGTCATCATCTACGCCCAGCTTATCTTTTCACTGTCTGATTTCTTCTTCCGTCATTGGTCTTCCCTCCGATTTTTCGTGCTTTTCCATAATCTTTCTCATCTCGCTTACGCAATCTGAATTTTCCCATGCTCTTTTATTTCCAATTACATACAACCTATATTTTGCTCTTGTAACTGCCACATTTACTATATTTTTATTTACCCATCTGACTGCACCCGAAGCTGCCCTGCTGTCATCACATCCTAACAAAAATATAACTTCATTTGCTTCTTTTCCCTGAAATGTGTGAACAGTTCCTATGCTCTTATTCATCCATTTATTTAAATCACTCGATGATACATTTTTTATATATTTTGCACCATTTTTACTCAGATATTCTTTCATTCCATTCACTACCGTAGTAAATGGACTGATAATGAAAACATTTGGAAAACTGCTTTTTTGAAATGCTTTTTCTAACATATTACAAACTTCAACTCCCTGTTCGCTTACAAAATGATTTTTATTTCCTTTTTCTTTTCCACCTATATCAATCCATTGTGATTTAGAATAAATAAAAGTTTGTTCTATCTCTGGTTTTGGTTTAGCTGTTTGCTGTTTCATCATTCCATTATATGACAATATATTTGAAATATCATACATTGGAGAAACACATCTTCTATGTACTAACAGCGGACATCCTACCCATTCCGGATTATCACTCCCATTGTCTATAAATGTTCCAAAAGGATTCATTATATCTGCACAAATCTGTACAGATACATCTTTCTCTTTATACGGAGCATAAACCTCTTCTTTATATGCTTCCCTTAAAATTTTCAAATCATCTGTTACTACCGGTTCAATTTGCTTCGGATCTCCAACAATCATTGCCTTTCTTGTTCTAAATAGTGCTCCTAATGCCATTTGAGGCTGTGCCTGACCGGCCTCATCAACAACCAGTAATCCAAGAGCTCCACTCTGATTTACATCTTTTAAAAATGATCCAACAGATGCAAACGTCGAAGAAATAACCGGAACAAGTAAGAATAATGTTTGAATTAGAGCTGTTATACATACCTTCTTATCCTTCTCGGAAAATTCTATTATTTTTTGTCCCTCTTTTAAATATCCCCAATAATGCCCCAACGACCTAAAATTATTTCTACATGCTTTTGACGAAAGAATAAATTCCTTATTTAATTTCATTGCATAATAGAACAATTTTTCTCGCTCTCTGTTATATTTCTGTGTCGTCCATGGATTATCCACCTGTGCTTGTGTTGATTTTTTTTCCTCACTGCTAAAAAGTCTTTGAATATATTCCTTATTGATAACAATCCCTTTTTGATCTTCCTTTCCACCAGCAAAACCATTCATTATTTGGGTATACTTTTTTTGACAGTTTTCTATATTTATCTTTTCTTCCCTGATATCTTTTTTTAATTCATTCTCTTGATTTTCTATCTCCAAAAGATTTCGTTGAACCGATTTTCTATCACTATTTATATCATCTATTTCTCTTTTTAAACTCTGGTATTGTTCATTTAATAAATCTAAGTTCTCTTTACCAAGCGCATTGCGAGTCTGATTGTCAAAAATCTTGCCTTGAATCTTATCGCTCTCCTTCCTATACAGCTCTATCTGTTCCATGACCTCTCTAAATTTTCTCGTTTTAAACAATTTTGCAAAAAAACCAATCGAATCTTTAACCGATAATATTTTTATTCCAATTTCATGTAATTGCACCTCTAAAGATTTCTGCTCGGTTTCCTGTCTTTTATATTGTTTTTCTGCTGTCTCCCTTCTAAATTCTATATCTTTAAATTTTTCATAACAGGACTCGAATGATTTTTCGATTCTTTCTAAATTTCTTTTCTCCTCCTCTTTTTCAATATTTTTATGAGTCAGTAATCGCTGGTTTTCTTGAATTTGCTTTTCTAATTTATATATCTTTTCGATCGTCTCTATTGAATATACTGTATATAAATTCAACTCGTTTTGCATATCCTTTACAATTTTATATTGTTTCCAAAACATTTGACGGACTTTACGATATTTATACACTCTATCCTCTACCGTTGCATTTGTATCATACAAATCTTTCGATAGATTAGAAAGTACATTATAATAGAATCGACTATTGTTACTTTTTTTCCCAAGCGGAGCAGCAATTAAGCCCCATGCATTTTGAATTCCTAAAAGCTCATTTGCATATTCTGTAAAGTATATATCTGGAAGTTCTCTCGTATCCTCCTTATTCCATTTGAATAATTTTTCTTTATCTTCCGACTTGGTTACATCAAATAATTGCTGTACTTCTTCTAATTGTTCCTTTATAATTTCTGATTTCTCTCCCTCTGTGTTTAAGTCTCGTAATATACTATCTCCTATAGGAAGTTCTTTTGAAATATTTTCAACAGCAGCATTATTAGACGATGTAATCAAAATTCCATAGTCATTGATTTTATCATTTTTCAATTTATACCAACACGGTACATATTTTGAATGTATCTGATTATTTTCGTTACAAAACTCATACTTTTCAAATGCATCATCCGGGAAATCATACTTGGCTAACAAAACAGCTCGTTCTACAACATTATTAACTACAATTTCTTTTAATAAAGTTGTCTTGCCTGTACCCGGCGGTCCATTCACCGAAAATATATCTCCATCTCTTCTAAATATTTTTTGCGTGTTTTCTCCAACTAATAAATTAACAGCCATCTGCTGCATAAAAGCCGGCATATATTTTGACGGCCATTTTCCAAGTGGAGCATTTTCTAAACAAAACATAAGATTTAAATGTAATTCATATTGTTCTAAATTGTTACTATGGACAACATCAATTTTGGAGAAATTATCCTTTTCTATATAATTCTCATATAGTGCTAAAATATAATCTTGCATTTTTTTATCTAAAGTTCCGAGGGCATTTTGATTAATTAACATTTTAATATCATTTAAAAAATAACCTCTACTCAGCCCTATGTACATATCATCCTCATATTGAGTTTTTGATTTTTCGTCACAAAACATCTGATACAACATTACATAGGATTTTTCCACTTCAATCTGAGATGAATTTTTGCTAAATACATTTCCGATATACTTATAATAAATACATTCATATAACCTATGAATATCATCTAAGCGAACCAAATATGGTTCTTCCTCGTCATTTTTAGGTATAAAAAATTTTTCCAACTCCATAATCTCATTATTATATGTACCATAGCTCATCCCTTTGGAAATATGATCTTGTTGACCTTCCACTTTGCTTACAGCCCATAATACCGGCGATAAAGACAGGGATTGATCAATATATGTTCCTTGAGGACTCACTTGAAAAGCTGCCAATGCGATGGAATCCACTAATGTCTCCGGTCGATCATCTTCTTTTATTCCAAATTTCGTAATTAACTCTTTAATACACGTTTCCCTTTTTATTTTTCCTATATAGATAGTGATATTTCCCCAGCACTTCATTCTACATTCTTTTGCTTCTTCGGATACAGTTGGAATAATTTCCCCATCCCCAATATTCATGAATTCCATCAAATACTTTACATTGGAAACTTCACCTTTCTTACATCTCTTTTTATGATCTCTAATCTTTTTAATATATTTTATTTCTGACGGAAAATTTTCTTGATTCAAAAATTCCATCATATACCAATATTCTAATATCTTGTTTATTTGGGACTTTGGTTTTTTCATCTGACGTACTCCTAGATATTATATTTGTTAACTATATTTTCCCAATAATATTATACACTAGAATTTTCACTTTGTCATATTCTTTTCCAAAAGTCTCTCCAATTATTATCATAGGTTCTTCCACTGGGGAGGACTCCGATTCTTAAATTTATTGAATGCTCCTTTCTGATTTTGGGTACAAAAAAGGAACAGATATTTGTATCTGCTCCTTAAAGTTTTTATTAGGTCACTGAAAAAACAATACCGCTGCCACTGCCATGGTTCTTTTAAATTTTCTCATATCTTTTCCCCCTTTGAATTGAAATTTTTTAAGATTTCTATTATAATATACTTAACAAGACAACTGGAAAAGATAGATGAAGCCTATCCGCTCCGGGAACAAGTTCTATAATAGTCACCCGTTCCGGCCAGAAGCAGGGTGACTATTTTTTATGTGTAAATGTAAGGATGGCTACTATTAACAGTGCCGTGTTTATGATTACCATAAATTCCTCGTATGTACTCATAAGCACCACCCCTTTCGTAAGACTCCGAAACGGATGGAATCACCCTTTCCAGTTGCCTGGTAAAAGATATTATTCTTTCATCTTATTAATACTCTATATTATATTGATTTGCTTGTCAGGTTTATTTTCACTTTTTACATCTTACATTTTACCACGGTATTTGTCTCATGGAGTCCCAACTTTCTTTGCTGCACTTACACCACTCGCCAGCAGTAAGGTTACTGAAAAAAACAATGTTGCTGCAACTGCCATGGTTCTTTTCCATCTTCTCATATCTTTTCCCCCTTTGGATTGAAATTTTTTAAGATTTTATAGAATATACTTAACAAGGAAATCTACACGATGGATAAATCCCATCCGCCCCTTTCCGCAAAGCTCGGAACGGATGGCTTGCCGACGGTCAATTTCCCAAGAAAATATATTCTTTACTTTATTATATACGATCCTTGTCAGATTGTCTTCTTTACTTTTACATTTTATATTTTAACACGGGTTTTGTCGCATGGAGTCCCAACTTTTCCATTTTTATCTTTCAACACTTTGGTATGGTTGAAGTAATGGCTTCCATGCCGTAATTTTTACTTTTACAATCTCCATATCATCAATATAACATTGTGAATCGTACCATCTCCAAGACCCATCCTCACAATATACAGCAAGTTGATCACAAAGAGGCTTTTTATCAAAAATTGACAAATAAGTTACATGAACCGGATTTTTCACAGAAATATCCGAAAGTCTTACAGGTTTGGGTAACTCTAATTCTGCAGGTATCCACGCTTCTTTTAAATTGTCTGAAATTAGCATCCGATAATTATTCGCAACCTTATCATACAGCCAACACTTTATGTGGTCGAAAGAACCGCAAGTTAACATTGATGTCTTTAATTTTGCTTTTTTATCGACACAATCTTCATTTAAAAGCCACTCTAAATCTTTTTCTCGAACCAAATATACTTTCTTTTTCCATGCTCCGGCTTCTACTAAGGCAAGCTGATAAATTTTCATTGCTTCAGAAAAAATTTTACCCTCTTCGTATCTTAGTACATAGCCGTATTTTATTTTTTTGATCTGATATTTCATTTTATCACCTTAGGGTTTTCCTTTCTCTTTGCTCTGTTTTCCAAAAATATAATCACAAAAATCTTTCCTCTGCTGTTTGAGATATTCAAAGAAAAACTGCCACAGAACCACCTCTATCTTTCAAAATCTCTTGTATTTTGTCTTTCATACCCCCGAACTTGATCCCTTAATTTATGATTTTCCATCCGAAGTAATTGACTTACTTCCTGTTCTTCTTTTAATGCTCTTGTTAACCTTGCATTTTCTTCAAAAATCAATTCAATACTTCCTTGCAAAATATCCTTATTACAATTCACAGATTTCTCTAATCGTATTCTTTCCCGATATTTATAATCTTCCACCAATAAATCAATGCCTTGAAGTTTTTTCATGTCCGGTACCATTTTTTCTACCACCTCATCTCTGATTTTTTTTACATCTCCTTCTACATTTCGAACTGTTGGACGAATATCCGTCGTATCTACCTTGATATCTTTGATTGTCGTTCCATCTTTTTTAAACTGAACTACCTGTGCCCAAATTCCTGTAGCAGCTCCTAAAATCGCTACAACCAGTGCCACAACTTCTGCTGTTCCCATTCCATCTCCTCCTTTATCATAAGAATAATGGTATAACATATAAATATAAGCTTCTATAACTCCCATTATAATCAATATATATGGAATAGGAAAAACGTTTCTTTGTCTCTCATTTTTTTTGATCATTTCATCTCCTAAATTCTTCTAACATATGTATGCAAACCACCTGCTATTTTTGGCTTTCATATTTTTTCACATTTCATGATCTCCTCTCTCCCGGCTTTGTTTTCCAAAAATATAATCACAAAAATCTTTCCTCTGCTGTTTGGGATATTTTTTAAAAAACTCTGTTTGCATCATCCTTTCACACGCACTCTCTCGAAAACGCAAATCAGAAATATACTGGCATCCAAGCTTCTCTTTCATTTCTTCAAATATATCGTGATCCATCGACGCGCTCCTATTCTGTGAATCGTTTGTTATTATCTTGATTGCATGATAAAAAAATCTACCTCTATTCCTGTAATTCAAAATATAAATTCAAAGCTTTTTCAATAATTTGATCCATTTCTTTTTTTTCTGGAAGAACAGGGAAAAATTTTTTTAAGATTGGAGAACTAATTTTGTAATTATCACCATTCTTTGAAATCGTTGTTTTCTTTTTCTGACAGATTTCCTCCAAAAAATCTTTAGATAATTGCTTTTCGTTGTATCGGCGTCTTAACTCTTCACTTGTTTTCTCTGTAATTTTTTGCCCCTTTTCTATAATTTCTGCCAGATCATCCTGAAATTCTTTTGGAAGATATGATAAATTGACTGCACTCCGCAGAGAAAGATTCCCCTGATCCAGAAATTCTTTCAATTTACTGCTTAATTGATAAACTCGCAAATATCTTTTCAGCGTTGTACCGCTTAAATGAAATTCATCTTTCGCTGTCTGATACTCTTCTTTTTCCTCCGGTTCCATCAAATCCATCCGTCTCCCTTGTGCTTTCAGCGCCTCATTTCTCCGATAGATCAATTCCGCTTTCTCTGAATGCAGCATAGTTTCAAATCCATGCTGTATATTTGATTCCATAAATACCAGTTCCGCAGTATTATCATCCATTTCTCTTATAATACAAGGAATTTCAGAAAGTCCTGCTAAAATCGCTGCATCTCTTCTATGATGTCCTAAAATAATTTCATATGTGCCATCTACAAAGGGGCGTACAACAATCGGTTGAACAATCCCATTATCTTTTACCGATGCGACCAGATCGCTCATATCTTTCTCAGAATATCGATTTTTTCCAATATTCCCTCTTTGATAATCCACCAGCTGGCTTAATTTTATTTCCACAATTTCATTTTGATTGCCTGCTCCTGTATCGCCCACACTCAATTCTTCATCTAAACCAAACATTTCTCCTAACCCTTTTAATTCATTATTCATTCTCTAATACCTCCTGCGCTAACTTTACATAAGCTTTTGTCGCATCTGAATTTTTTTCAAATGCTGCAATTGGCTTATGCTCTCGAATACTTTTTCCAACGGCTACTCTTAGTGGAATTGCATTTTGAAAAATATTTAATTTTCCATATGCATCATAAATCATCTCAATAATCTCCTGAGGTAATTTTGTTCGAGTATCAATTTTTGTTAATAGAATTCCTTCGATTTTTAAAGCCGGATTTAACTTTCGTTTGATCATCGCCACAGATTGTAGCAATAATTCCAAACCTTTGGCACTTAAAAACTCTCCATCAACCGGTATGATGACGCTATCTGCCGCCGTTAGAGCATTAATTGTTAACATTCCCAAGGAAGGTCCGCAATCAATCAAAATATAGTCATACTCTTTCTTATACTCTGCCAATACGGTTTTTAATATTTGTTCTCTGCAGGTTGCATTCACTAAGAAAATTTCAGCGGTTGACAGAACAATATTTGCCGGAATCAAATCCATATCATGGATCTGAATAATCACATCCTGTTTCTCCGGCAAAGGCTCATCTTGAATTTCCAGTTGCATGAGATCTGCAATGGTCTGAATCTCTTCGTTTTGAACTCCAAGAGCAACTGACAAACTTGCCTGTGGATCAAAATCAACCAACAAAACCTTTTTTCCTGCCTTGGCTAATTCAGAACCTAAATTTAAGGTTGTTGTTGTTTTCGCCACTCCACCTTTTTGATTCACGATTGCAATTACCTTTTCTCTCATTTCAATATCTCCTTTTCTCTTTATTTTATAATTTTCTTAGTTCACTTTATATTAGAGGGTCAATCTAAAAAATAATGATGATTGATTAATAAAAAAACAAAATTGACCCTCTAAGCTAAATAAGGGGTAGCCCGTATAAGGCCGGTAGCACAGCCTGATTTTTTGCAATAAAATAAGCGCAGATGTGAGAATAAATTACTCTCTGACAACTACGCTTGTATGCTACTAAAATTTCCTCGAAAGGAAACTGTCAAATATTCTTTGATAAGTTACTTCTTTTTATATTACTTTTCGCGGAAAAATTCATCTGCAATAAAATCCGGTGATTCTGCCCAAAAGCCGTATAGTCTATCGAGCTTTCGTTGTTACTCCCAGTGCATTCATCAATGCTTCTCTCAACACTCCAGATACATTCAAATGTGCTTCCTCTGCTTCACGATTTAACCAATTCGGCAATGTTACATTTCTGCGAACCATTTTGTTATCAACCATTCTTCTGTACGCTGTAAGATCTACATCAACCAATGATACGATTCCTTTTCCATCTTTCGCAAATGTTCCTTTACTAACATCAATTTCTGCCATTGCTGTCGGTTCCGGAACCGGTTTATTTTCGTCCTGCAAATCAATACACGTCAATCCAATTGCATCTCTTGCCATTTCTATTGCATCAGAGATAGTTCCTTTTTCTTCTCCTTCCTCATTTGCTTCTGTTAAAATCCTCAGATCTGGAACTTCTACTAAAATATTAGTATCCACATCTGTAAAAATAACTGGATATGCTATTTTCATAATGTCTCCTCCTATATTACTATCTTTATTACGGACTAAGAACAGAAGATTTTATAATCCCCATTTTCTTAGAATTGCTTTTGCTAATCTTTCATTTATTTCTCGATGTCTTGGAATCTTTTCTTCATCATCCCCTCGCTTGTAAATATCATGGTTTCCACCATGTCTTACAAACTCAAAACCTGCTTTTTCTAGTTTCTTTATTAGATCTCTTTGCTTCACCTATTCTCCTCCTTATGATTATATTATACACATTTAGTGTGTATTTATCAATATTTTAAATCATAAAAATACCCAGGACCCGGAGGCTACCTAGGTACGTTCATTGGAAACTTCTTTCTTGTTTTATTCTTTGTATAATGGCATAAACACGTTATTGCAATTTGTTTGGTCCGTATCAACACTCCATTGAACACTGTAATATCCCATTTCTTTTGCAGTCTGAATTACTTCTGCATTATAATCTCCATAAGGCGGTCGGAACAGATCCATGGATGTATGAATCACACTTTTGGCCTTATCGCCTGCTCCGCGAATCTCTTCCTGCTGCTCTTCTTTTGACAGCTTTGTCATATATTTATGATGATCTCCATGATTTCCAACATCATGTCCCTGCGCATAAATTTTCTGCACGTCCTGTGAATATCGGCTGATCCACTCCCCGGAAAAGAAAAATGTTGCCTTTACGTTTTCTTTCTTGAGAATTTGCAGAATTTCATCCATATCTTCGTTTCCCCATGCCACATCAAACGTAAGACTCAGGACTTTCTCCTTTTTCTCCACGCAATAGATAGGAAGTGTCTCCGGTTCTTTTTCTTTCCAAACATATAGGTTTTCCTGAAAAAAATCGCTATGTTCCTTAATTACTCCTTTTATAACAACTGCCGCCAAAATCATAATCAGGGCAATTGAAACGAATTTATGAACTTTTTCTTTCTTCATAAAATCATCTCCTGCTTTTTTTACAGCTTATGAAAAAAAATACTGAGAAATGCCTCCTCAGTATTTTCTGCATCATGACGGTATTTTCCGACATTTTTATTTTTTTATCTGCCCTTTTTGAATAATTGCTGCAATATTTAATTCTTGATCCAAAAAAACCGCATTGGCATAGGCTCCTTCTTCCAGGCTTCCGTAATATGGGTCAATCCCAATGGATTTTGCAGGATTTACCGCAGCACATTTTACAGCACTGTACAGCGGAATTCCCATTTGTTTCACTGCTGTTTTCATACAGTCCATCAGATTTGTTGCAGAACCGGCAATGGCTCCTCCCTCGGTTAAAGTGGCACGGTTCCCAACCACGGTTACCGGCTGGCCTCCCAGCTCATACTGCCCGTCTTTCATTCCTGTTGCCATCATACTATCACTAATCAATACAATGTGATCGTCCCCAAACATTTCAAATGTTGCCCGAACGCAGGAAGGATGAATATGAACCCCATCGCAGATCAATTCCACAAAACAGCCGCCATCCCTGGCTGCACCAATGACTCCGGGCGCCCGATGAGTAAACGTCGGCATCGCATTGTACAAATGGGTTACATGATCGGCTCCATGGCTAATTGCTTCCATTGCGGTATCATAGTCTGCAGTTGTATGTGCAATGGAAATATGAACCTGATCCTTGACTTGATCAATAAATTCCATAGCCCCCTCGATTTCCGGAGCAAGATCCACCAATTTAATTAACCCGCCGGAGGCCTCCTGAAGCCTCCGATACATTTCCACATCCGGAGCCTTAATATCGTCTTCTTTTTGCGCCCCTTTCTTTGCCGCTGAAATAAAAGGCCCTTCCATATTAATACCGACAAGATCTGCTCCTGTTGTCCCTTTCAATGCCTTTGCAGCCTTCATCACCTTTAAAAGCTGCGCTTCCGGAACTGTCATTGTCGCAGGACAAATTGCCAATACTCCATTTTCTGCTTCATATTCTGCCAATTTCTGAATTGCTTCTTCCGTTCCGTCGCACATGTCATACCCAACACAGCCATGAAAATGAACGTCAACCAGCCCCGGAATCACATAACACCCCTCAGCATCTACAATGGTCTGGTCTGTCGTAGTTTCCCGAAAATACTCTCCCTCTATATACAGCTCTTTCTCTTCAAAGGTTCCCTGATTTGTAAAGACTTTCCCATTTTTTATAATCATTGCAATACCTCTTCTTTCCTCCGCATCATCTTCCTGTTCTGAAAGTTATTGTAACATTTCAAACTTTTTCTGTAAATTCTTTCAAAATCATTAGATTTTACTTTCAAAAACTTGATCAATATTTTTAGGATACCCCGTATGACTGCAGGGTATCCTAAAAATAGTTTTCAATACTGGGAACCTATTTACAAATTTTTTCCATTTCCTCTGCTACAAACTGTACTTTCGGACCAATGATTACCTGAACACTTCCCTGTCCCGGATGAATAACTCCGGCAGCACCAGAAGATTTTACTTTCTTATCATCAACCTTTGAATCATCTTTTACTTCCAAACGAAGTCGTGTAATACAATTGTCGATCGATTTAACATTAGAGCTTCCTCCGAGTCCCTCTAAAATCACCCGTGCCATTGTTGTAAAGTCATTATTAGCAAGAACAATATTTTCCTCATCCTCTATATCATCATCTTCACGTCCCGGTGTCTTTAGGTCAAACTTCACAATCGCAACACGGAATACGATGTAGAATACAATAAATGCCGCAATACCAAGAGGAATGATCATCCATGTATTCTGTGCAGCCGGCAGACTGGATGAGAACACAAGGTCCGTTGCCCCGGCAGAAAAACTAAATCCGGCTCTGAATCCGACAACCGTTGCAACTGCTACAAAGATTCCATAAAGAATTGCATAAATTAAGTATAAAGCAGGAGCAAGGAACATGAATCCAAACTCAAACGGCTCTGTAACACCACAGACAAATGCACAAACTGCCGCAGAAGCTACCAATCCAATAGCAACTTTCTTTTTGTTACTTTTTGCTGTATGGATCATAGCCAGCGCTGCTCCCGGAACTCCAAACATCATACACGGGAAGAATCCTGACATATACATACCCAGACTCCATGATACATTTGCTGAAGTATCACCTGCCCAGAAATGTGTTAAATCTCCAAGTCCAATGGTATCAAACCAGAATACATTATTCAGTGCATGATGTAATCCTGTAGGAATCAACAGACGATTTAAGAATGCGTAAATTCCGGCTCCCACTGCTCCCATTTTAGCAATAGATTCTCCAAGAGTAATCAATCCTCCGAATACGATCGGCCATACAAAGAGTAAAATAACTGCCACAATAATTGATACAACACCTGATACAATAGCTACGCATCTCTTGCCACTGAAGAAAGAAAGCCAGTCAGGAAGTTTTGTATCTTTAAATTTATTATAACAGGTGGATCCAATAATACCTGCAAGAATACCGATAAACGGATTGACAATCTTATCAAATGCCAGTGTTGCATCCGGATTTTTTGCAACAGATGGCATAATCGTTGTGACAACTGCAGTAGACAACAATGTTGTAATCATAAGCCAAGATGCCAACGCTGCCAGGCCCCCGGTTCCGTCATGTTTTTCCGACATCCCAACACCGACACCAATAACAAACAGTAATGCCATATTATCAATCAATGCCCCTCCGGCTTTCACAAGAAAAAATCCAATTTGATTTCCAATGCCACTGATGTCTCCCCCTTGCATTGTCGCCGGACAAAGTGCATAACCAATTCCCATTAAGATACCGCAGATCGGCAGACATGCTACCGGCAGCATCAACGCTTTCCCAAGCTTTTGTAAATATTTCATCATAATTTTATTCTCCTTTCGTTTTCCATTTTTCCCATCTCTTTTTTAAATTCCAAAGGCTATTTTTTTATAAGCTGCATCACCTCATCTCCTGCTTTTACTTCTTTTCCTGTCAAACATTTTGTAATTCTGTAACCTCCTAAATTTGTAATCACGATTGGCGTTGTGACGTCATATCCGGCCTTCGTAATTTCTGAAAGATCAAACTCTAACAGAACGTCTCCTGCTTTTACCTGATCTCCTTGTTTTTTATATGCCTGATAGTACTTTCCATTTAACTGCACAGTATCCAGTCCGACATGCACAATCATTTCCAGATCATTCTCTCCCTGAATGCAGATTGCATGTTTCGTGTCAAATACCATTGCAACCACACCATCAATTGGTGAAATTACTTTCCCTTCAACCGGAACTATTGCAATCCCGGGTCCCAAAAGTTCCTGTGCAAAAGTTTCATCTTTCACTTCTGACATGGGAACTGTTGTTCCATTTTCCGGTGATTTTACAGACAACTGCTGTGCATTTTTTTCAAACATCTTCTTTAATGAACCAAACATTGTTATACTCCTTTTTTCTCATTATTTTTACGAATTCTATCAATATGCATCGTTAAATAGGCAATCTCTCCCGGTGTCATTGTCTTGCCATAATGTTTCTCTATGTACGATCCGATGTCCTCGGCACAGGCATACTCTTCCGGACACAGCTGCTGTATCATCTCCCGTACAGACTCATTGGAATCATCCATCTGAACACTTGAAAATAATTTTCTTGATAAGAACTTTAAATGTGTTAAAAATCTCTCATAATTCAAAGAATCTTGCTCAATCTCGATCTTAAAATATTTCCTCACCTTTTCCATGACATCTTCCATGAAGTTTGTAATCTTTAACGTATCTTTCACTCTTGTGTCAAACTCTGCGCTTACAATATGTAATGCTATAGATACTGCCTCATCCAGTGGCAGTGAAACTCCAAGTCTCTGTTTAATCATCCCCAGAGCATATTCTCCTAATTCAAATTCCTTCTGATAAAAAAGTCTTACTTCCCGAAACATTGGATTTGGAAATACCATATGATCTTTATACCGTTGAATGGCAAAATGAATATGGTCCGTTAATGTTACATAGATGTTCTCATTTAACTCTGTTCCAAGACTTCTTTTTGCATGTGAAATAATCTCTGTTGATACGTCAAGCTCTTCCATTGGCAGATCCATCAACAATTCCTTCATCTTATTTGTCATCTTTGGGTCTTCTAAACGAAAAATTTTCTGAATCTTCGTTTCGTCTATATTCTTGCCTTCTTTCCCCTGAAAACCAACACCTGTACCAACAACAATAATTTCATGTCCCTGACCGTCAAAAGTGCTTATCACATTGTTATTCATTACTTTGTTAATCTTCATAATCATCTCTCCCAAACAAAAAACCGGAATCTATACTCTCTGAGTATATGATTGTTCAATATTATTAGTAGTAGTTACATAAGGATGTTGCGCAGCAAAATTCTTATGTAAGAACAAAACGGACTAGTCCGTTCTGTTCTCGAATTCATCGGGAGTCTAAATATCAAATGAACTTTAAACTCCTATCGAGATAAGTTTCCTTTTATTTACCACCCATAGAGATGATAATCCTCTCCAATAAGATAAAAAAAAACCAAATTTTATAAATATGAAAACACCTATTTTCACACTTATAAAATCTGGTTTTGCCTGCACTACCAGTGACAACCCCAGGGAAGTATCTTCCCTACTAGATTATTCTGCTTTCTATGCTTTTAGAATAACAGCATTTTGTCCAAAAGTCAATTGATTTTTTATTCTTTTTTTATAAAATATATGCATTTTTTATGATTTTACTTTCAGTCTGACGGGGAAAATAAATCCCCGCCGGACCAAATTATTTTTTTACAACTAATGTATCATATCCCTGTTGCTTCAACTGATTTTCTAATGCAACTGCTTCATCCAATGTATCAAAGCTTCCCAATTGAACAGCATAAAACGGAGCTTCATAAATAATTTCTCCGTCAAATCCCCGCGCCAAAGCTTCATTGAGAGCATACCGTGCATTGGAAAAATTTCGATACAAGCCAATTTGAACCCGGTAAACGCCCTTTGGCTGCTGTCCGGTTCCAATGGTTTCCATAATTCCATCGGCAATTGCCTGAGCAATCTCCTGAAATTGTGATTCAAACCTTTCATTATCCTGATCAGAATTAATAAATCCAGCTTCAATTAAGATTGCCGGAATTCGAGTCCGCCTGAGAACGGTAAGATTCGGACGCTCTTTGACTCCGATGTTTCGGAAACCGACATTTTCAAGCTGCACATTTACATTCTGCGCCATTTCCTCTTTGATTCCGCTTCGATCAAAAACTAACGTCTCTACTCCATGATATTGATTGGCATTGGGACTTGAATTGCGATGAAAAGATATAAAGTAATCCGCACCACTCTCGTTTCCAATGCGTGCTTTCTCTGACGGAGATTGATAAATATCACTCTGCCTTGTATAGGAAACCGGAATTCCATTCCTTGAGAGAATCTCGCCAACCGCCAAAGCAAGTCTTAAATTATCATCTTTTTCTTTTCTTCCGTTGTATTGTGCTCCATTGTCATAACCACCGTGTCCGGCATCCAAAATCACACCTGCCATAAAAAACCTCATATTCCTTCCTCGTAATATAGTATTCCCATATTCCCCTATAAGTTCCTGTCTGTGAGATTTCATTTTTCAGCATTTGCTCTGAGTTTCATTCTATGCAAGAAGGCTGCCATGAAAATTCCTGCCAACGCCCCAGCGCTGTCAATTACAACATCCAAAACTCTGCCCTCTCTTCCCGGAACGAATCTTTGATGAAATTCATCTGTAGCTGCATAACTGCTGCAAATCAGCTGCGACCAGCCAACCGCCTTCCAAAGCTTCGTTATATCACAGGCTACTGCCTGATAAGTAAAACATCCAAGAATCATATATTCGATAAAGTGAGCCGCCTTGCGGATCAGCGTATGAATGGAATCGGCATATAATACCAAAATTTCCGGAGAATCCACAGAGATTACACCAAGCCAGCCGAAAAGCTTTGCTGCACTCTTTGCATACTTAAAGCTCATGCCAGCAGAATCTTTTCCGGTTTTGGCAGAAAAACTAAAAATAATTATCATGAAAACGGCTGTGAATGTCCGGTACAACAGCCGCCTTCTTTTCTTTTGATCGATCATTTTATTTTTCCTGCAAACGATTTCCGTACATTTCTTCAAAATAGTTTGCATATTCTCCAGATAAGATATTTTGCCACCACTCTTTATGATTTAAATACCACTCGATGGTCTGTGCAATTCCCGTATCGAAATTATATTTTGGCTTCCATCCCAGTTCCGTTTCCAATTTTGTAGGGTCAATCGCATAGCGCATATCATGTCCCGGACGGTCGGTCACAAATTGAATCAAACGTTCCGGCTTATTTAATGCTTTTAAAATTGTTTTCACAACCTCCAAATTGGTACGCTCGTTATGTCCGCCCACATTGTAAACTTCCCCAGCGGTTCCTTTGTGAAGAATCAAATCAATTGCCTCACAATGGTCTGATACATGCAGCCAGTCGCGAACATTTTCTCCTTTTCCGTACACCGGAAGTTCTTCCTCTGCCAATGCGCGGCTGATCATCAACGGAATTAATTTTTCCGGAAAATGGTACGGACCATAATTGTTGGAACACCTGGAAATTGTCACCGGAAGTCCAAAAGTCCTATGGTATGCCAACACAAATAAATCTGCACTGGCTTTGGAACTGCTGTAAGGACTTGAGGTATGAATCGGTGTTTCTTCTGTGAAAAACAAATCCGGTCTGTCCAGTGGCAAATCTCCGTATACCTCATCGGTAGAAACCTGATGATAGCGTTTTACTCCATATTTTTTTGCTGCATCCAAAAGAACCACAGTGCCTTCCACATTGGTTTTTACAAAAATAGACGGATCTTCAATGGAACGGTCTACGTGGCTTTCCGCCGCAAAATTTACAACGATATCAAACTGTTCCTTTGCGAACAGATCCATAATCCATGATCTGTCTGCGATATCACCTTTCACAAACTTATAATTTGGCTCGTTTTCTACGGGCTTTAAAGTTTCCAGATTTCCCGCATAGGTTAATAAATCCAAGTTCACAATCTCATAGTCCGGATACTTTTTTACCATATGATGTACAAAATTTCCGCCGATAAATCCGGCGCCGCCTGTTACTAAGATCTTCATTTTCTTCTACTCCTTATTTATCTAAAAATTTCCCCGCCATCACATCCAGAAGATATTGGCCATATTGATTTTTTCGCAGCGGTTCAATATCCGCCAACATCTGATCTTTCGTAATCCAGTGATTTAAATATGCAATTTCTTCCAAGCACGCAATCTTTCTGTGCTGATGGGTTTCCACAGTTTTTACAAAATTGGTCGCCTCCACAAGAGACTCGTGCGTTCCAGTGTCAAGCCAAGTAAAGCCCTGACCGAGAAGTTCTACTTCCAATTCTCCATTTTCTAAATACATTTTATTCAAATCTGTAATCTCCAGTTCTCCTCTGGCAGAAGGTTTTAACTGTTTTGCATATTCTACCACTTTATGGTCGTAGAAATACAATCCGGTTACACAATAGTTGGATTTCGGATGTTCCGGTTTTTCCTCAATAGAAATGGCTTTTCCATCAGAATCAAATTCTACGATGCCAAATCGCTCCGGATCATCCACATAATATCCAAACACAGTAGCTCCCTCTTTTTTATTTGCGGCACGCAACAGCCGTTTGGTCAGTCCGTGTCCATGGAAAATATTATCTCCGAGAACCATGGCAACACTGTCTTCTCCAATAAATTTTTCTCCAATAATAAATGCCTGCGCTAATCCATCCGGAGATTTCTGTATCTCATAAGACAGAGAAATTCCGAATTGATGTCCATCTCCTAGAAGAGACTGGAATCGTGGTGTGTCATCCGGTGTGGATATAATCAAAATATCCCTGATTCCGGCATTCATTAAAACAGATAATGGATAATAAATCATCGGTTTATCATAAATCGGGAGCAACTGTTTGGATGTTACCATCGTCAGCGGATACAATCTGGTGCCAGATCCTCCGGCAAGTATAATACCTTTCATAATCTTCCTCCTTACGGAAATTTTAGAATTTAAATGTATCTTTCAGGCCTTTCCATTTTTTGTCTTTTTCAGAAATAATCAATTCCACTTCATCCTCCAAAGGCCATTCCACTCCGATTTCCGGATCATTCCACAAAAGTCCTCCCTCGTCTCCCGGATGATAAAAATCTGTGCATTTATAGCAAAATTCTGCTTCGTCGGAAAGCACCAGAAAACCATGTGCGAATCCTTCCGGAATATAGAACTGCTTCATATTTTCTGAGGATAATTCTACTCCAAACCATTTTCCATAGGTTTTTGAATCTGCTCTCAAATCAACTGCTACATCGAATACTGCACCTCTTACAACCCGAACCAGTTTTCCCTGGGGGTACTGTTTCTGAAAATGAAGTCCACGGAGCACTCCCCTGACAGACATAGACTGATTATCCTGCACGAATACCATATCAAGTCCGGCTTCCTTCATATCATTTTGATTATATGTCTCAACAAAATACCCTCTTTCATCTCGAAAAACTGTCGGCTCAATTACATAAAGTCCTTGAATATTACAAGGTGTTACTTTAATTTTTCCCATAACTTTCTCCTATTTCCTTCAAATATCTCTCAAGTGCATCTTTCCATGACGGCAGTGGCTGAAATCCGTTTTCCGCTAATTTTCTTTTATCCATACGGCTGTTTTCGGGACGTTTTGCTTTTGCCGGATATTGATCACTGGATACCGGAAGTACTTGCACATTCATTCCTGCCTGTCTGAAAATCTCACAGGCAAATTCATACCATGTACAAATGCCTTCATTGGTTGCGTGATATCTTCCATATTTTTCTGTCTGAATCATTTCTACCAAAAGTCGTGCCAAGTCATAAGTATACGTCGGAGATCCGGTCTGATCATTCACTACCGTCAGTTGATCGTGTGTTTTTCCGAGATTCAGCATCGTTTTGATAAAATTCTTTCCATTGACTCCAAAAACCCATGCAATTCTCACAATAAAAAATTTCTTTACATAGTTCTCAACCGCCAGCTCTCCTTCATATTTTGTCTGCCCGTAAACATTTAGAGGTTGTCTTTCATCATCTGGCTCCCACGGTCTGCTTCCCTGCCCGTTAAATACATAATCCGTACTAATATACATCATTTTAATATTCATTTTTCCACAGATCCTGGCTATATTTTCTGTTCCCTGGGCATTTACTTTGCGACAAATTTCCACATTGTCTTCCGCCGCATCAACTGCTGTGTAGGCAGCGCAGTGAATCACTGCGTCCGGTGCGGATTTCATCATCACTTCCTCTACCTGATGGGCATCGGTAATATCCATTTGCTCGATGTCCACTCCTATTGCTTCTATATGATGTTTTTCCAATTGGTTTACAACATCAAACCCCAGCTGTCCCTTCACTCCTGTGACTAAAACTTTCATAATTCCTCGCTTTCTATCTGCACACAAAAATTCCTGCGGATTTTGTAATTTTTATAGTTCCCTGCGCCGCTATCTTTTTACGAACAAATTCTTTAAATTCCAAATAGCGATGATTTAAGTATTCATGCTGATTTCCATGACAGGATAAAATATAAGATATGAGAGGCTCCGGTTGATCTATCATCAGTTCATCCTCATAAAGAATCTCCTCTGTCTCTTCAAATACCTGCCGAAGCTGTTCTTTTCCATTTTCCAGTCCAAATACATCATATAATGAATGAGCAGATAAAGTAATTCTTTCATCAAATTCCTTTACAATCTGTGTAATTTCCTGCATGTGATGCCTTCCATAGGTACTGCATAAAAACGTTCCGTGAGGCTTCAGCACCCGCTTTACTTCTGTCAGAGTTTTTTGTCTGTCCTGCAAATAAAACAACAGATGATTGGCAATCACTGTATCAAAACATTGATTTGCCCACGGAATGGCTTCACAGTCAAACACCTCGTAAGAAAATATCAAAGACTCACTTCCAATCCTTCTCCTTGCATCTTCTATCATCCCCCTGGATTTATCTGACAAGATAATTTTAACGCCTTGGGGAATCTCATGAATATGATTTTTCCAAAGCTCTCCTGTACCACAACCGATTTCCAATATCCTTTGATCCTGCTGTAAGGCAAGTTTTGAAAAAATCCAGTCAAACCATGAAACTTCATTTTGTGAATATTTTTGGTGAAGTCCAATCCGAATATTCAAATTAGAGGAATTTTTATACTGCTCTACCAGACTGTTTTCCATCGTTGTGACATGAAGCAGTTTCATGACTTCATTCCAATCAATTTCTTCTGCCTCTTCCATTCGCCTGGCAGTATCCTGTAAAGATTGCTCCACCATTTTCAGATGTTCCATTTTCTTTTGTACCAGATGCAGCTGCAGTTTTATGGATTCTTTCATATAGTCCCGGTCATTGTCGTTAATGGTCATTGTCATAATCTCTTCCAGAGAAAACCCAAGGTATTTTAAAGACAGAATTTTTTGGAGTTTTGCGAAATCTGCATCTGTATAAAGCCGATAACCATTTTCCGCTTTTTTACTTGGTTTTAAAATTCCCTGACGGTCGTAATAGCGAATCGTCCGAAGCGTTACATTCGCCTTCTTTGCAAATTCACCGGATGTATAATAGCCATCTTTTGTCATCACCATCCCCCCTGACTCTCTCTATAGTTTATCATAAAGGGTGACGCAAGGGAACTGTCAAGAAGATTTTATAGAAAACTCTTCCTCATGCAGCAAAAATCACTGAAAGTGCGAAAAAAGAAGCCATGCGCCAAAACACAATCAGCGATGACTTCTTCAAATTATAATGATTTCAATGTCTGCGTTCAACAACATGACTTCGGTCCACTCTGATTACGGCGAAAAATTCTTCCGGCATTTCTCTATGAATCTTTTCCCGCAGCTCTTTTACAATCTGTTTTACCTGATATTGTTTGCCGTATGGAATCACCAAATCAAAAATTACATTGGTGTGGGTCTTTCCTGTCACCATCCGAAAATCATGAATGGAAAGCACCGGATCATATTCCCGCACCAAGCCTTCTACCATCTTTTTTGTTTTTGTGGTCTGCTCATCATCCGTCACTACCGGGTCCATATGAATGGTTGCCTCACATTGATATTCTTCCATCAAACGCATTTCAATGTGGTCAATCATATCATGAGCCTCCATAATGTCCACCGTATATGGGACTTCTGCATGCAAAGAAACAATTCGCCGTCCCGGTCCGTAATCATGAATCATCATATCATGAACTCCTATGACCATTTTATGATTCAAAACCATTCCTTCGATATTTTTTACCAACGCAGGGTCCGGTGTCTCCCCGAGCAAAGGATCCAGAGTATCCTTCGCCGCTCCATATCCTCCCCATAATACAAAACACGCAACAACAATTCCGATCCCGCCGTCCAGATTATATCCCCAAAAACGGAAAACAAGCATCCCTGCCAAAACTGCAGCTGTGGAAATGCAGTCATTCAAGCTGTCCGTGGCAGTTGCCTTCATGGTTTCCGACTGTATCTTATTTCCGATTTTACGATTAAATACCGCCATCCAAAGTTTTACCAGAATCGAGATTGCTAAAATCACCACGGAGACTGCTTGAAATGTAATATCTTCCGGATGCAGAATTTTCTCCACAGAAGATTTCAACAATTCAACCCCCATAACCAAAATTGCTAAGGAAACAATAAAACCAGAGATGTATTCCATCCTTCCGTGTCCAAAAGGATGATCTTCATCTGCCGGCTTTCCTGCAATCCCAAAGCCTATTAAAGTAATGATTGACGAAGCGGCATCCGATAAGTTGTTAAAGGCGTCTGCTGTAATGGAAATCGCTCCTGTTGCCATCCCCGCAAACAATTTTCCAACAAACAAAAGAATATTACAGCAAATGCCGACACTGCCGCCAAGAATTCCATAAGAATTGCGAACCTGGGCATCTTCGATCTGATCCTTTTTCTTAATAAATAATGAAATTAATATATCGGTCATATAAATTTACTCCCTGTATCAAACAAAGAATCCCGCGTTTTATCTGCGGGATTCTCTTCGATCGTTATGCTTCTATAATTTTCCCTGCCACAGCCGATGCCGCTGCTGTTTTTGGAGATCCGAGATAAATCTCAACTTTGGAAGTCCCCATTCTTCCAAGGAAATTTCGATTATTCGTGGCAAGCACTCGCTCCCCGTCTGTCAAAATTCCCCCGGCACGTCCACAGCACAATCCGCATCCCGGCTGTGTAATGATTGCACCTGCTTTTGCAAGAATTTTCATATATCCCGCTTCCACCGCCTGCCTGTAAACCCTGCGGCTTGCCGGCGTCACAATCAGCTTCACATAGTCTGCCACCTTTTTGCCATCTAAAATTTCTGCTGCTGCTTTTAAATCCTCCAGTCGTCCATTGGTGCAGGAACCAATAAAGACTTGATCAAGCTTGGTTCCCTGAACTTCTTTCACATCTTGGATTCGATCCACCTGAGACGGACATGCTACCACCGGAACCAAATCCTGTGCCTGATAAGTCATTGTCTGACAATAAACGGCGTCCTCATCTCCATAAATCCAATCCACATCGGATAATTCAACCTCTGAGTACCGGGCGGTTTTTTCATCCGGCGCAAACAATGCCGCTTTTGCCCCCGCCTCAATGGCCATATTCGACATTGTCATCCTGGAAGCCACACTCATATCCTCCACAGTACTTCCGGAAAATTCCAGGACTTTATAAGTCGCGCCCGCTGCTGTCAAATCTCCGATCAATCGTAAAATAATATCTTTGGCTGTAACATTTTCCGGAAGTTTTCCGTCAATAACAACCTTAATCGTCTCCGGAACACGAACCCACATTTCACCGGTTCCCAAAATTGCAGCCATCTCTGTATATCCAATTCCAGAAGAAAAACAGCCGACGCATCCATAGGTTGTGGTATGAGAGTCTGTTCCAAAGACAATATCTCCCGGTTTTGCGTATCCACACTCTGTCATCAGCTGATGACAAATTCCGTCGCTGCGATGTACATGAGTCATATGATATTTTCTGGCAAAAGCATCTCCAATCTTAAAATGCCGTACATCGTCCGTTGTGCTCGCAGGAACCATATGATCGTAAATTAAGACAACCTTCTCCGGATCCCAAAGCTCTTCAAATCCCATCTCTTCAAATTTTTCTGCCACAAATGGAATAAAGATATCATGAATCATAACACGATCAACGTTTACAGTTACAATTTCCCCCGGTATGACAGATTCAGCCCCAATATTCCGGCTGATAATCTTTTCAATCATTGTCATTCCCATATCTTTATTTCACCTCATTTCTCTTTTTCATCGCCTCGACCAAACCGCCAGCGTTGATAATCTCCATCAAATTATCCGGCAGAGAATGAATCTTGTAGTCGACTCCCTGATGCGTTATCTTTTCTCCGAGAGCCACCTCTATGGTATCTCCCTCTTTCACAACATCCTGAATCTTATCATTTTCGATCAGAAGCAGTCCATTATTGATCGAGTTGCGAAAAAATATTCTCGCAAAAGATTTCGCAATCACACATTTAATTTTCAATGCTTTGATAATCTCGGGAGCCTGTTCTCTGGAAGAACCGCATCCAAAATTCTTTCCCGCCACGATTATATCTCCTTCTCCAATCTGTTCTGCCAATTCCGGGCGGAGAGGAGAAAATCCATATTGCTTCATATCTTCAACGGTCGGAAGCGCCAGATATTCTGTGGGAATAATAATATCCGTATCAATATCGTCTCCAAGCACCCAGACCTTTCCTGTAAATCTTTCCATGATCATCCATCCTTTACACTTCATCTGCTGTCACAATGTTCCCTGCAATGGCAGATGCTGTCACCGTTGCCGCAGATCCCAGATAAACAAAAGATTCCGGATGACCTGCACGACCTTTAAAATTTCTTGTGCCAGTGGAAATTAAAACTTCACCTTCTCCAATGACACCCTGACAGCTTCCCCAACAAACACTGCAGTTGCTGTTCATAACCATAGCTCCTGCATCCATAAAAATATCAATGAGCCCCTCATCCAATGCCTGAAGATACACTTCATTGGATGCCGGAGCAATTAAAAATCTGACGCGATCGCTGACTTTTTTCCCTTTTAGAATTTCTGCCGCAACGCGCAGTTCCTCAATTCTTCCATTATTGCAGGAACCCAAAAATGCTTCATCGATCGCAACGTCTTTCACTTCTTTTGCATTTACCACATCGTCAATCTGATGCGGCCTTGCTACAACCGGCTGGATTTTGCTTAAATCAATCGAATAAACTTTCTCAAAAACTGCGTCCTCATCACTTACAAACATATTCTCTGCATTTCTTCCGCGGCTCTTTAAATACTCCTCCACTTTCTCATCCGGCTCCACAATTCCTGTCTTTGCGCCGGCTTCCACTGCCAGATTGCAGAGTACCAGCCGCTCGTCAATATTCAAATGATGGGCTCCCTCTCCGGCAAATTCCATAATCTTGTAATTGCATCCGTTGGCGCCAACCATGCCAATGATTGTCAGCATCAAATCCCTGGCATAGACCCCCTCCTTAAGCTCTCCGGTCAATTCAAAACGAATGGTTTCCGGCACCAATACCCATGACTGTCCGGTTACCATCGCATACAGAAAATCCGTACACCCGATTCCTGTTCCAAAAGCCCCCAGCGCGCCGTATGTACAAGTGTGCGAATCCGCTCCCATAATAAATTCTCCCGGGCATACATAATTTTCCACCATAATTTGATGACAGACGCCCTTGCCCTCATAGAGCGCAATCTCATGCTCTTTTGCAAAATTCCGCATTTTTCGATGTGCCGCAGCTGTTTTCGGATTTTCCGCCGGAACATTGTGATCCATAATAAAGACCAGTTTATCTTTATCTGCAATCTTCGGATGTTTCAGCTGATTGTGATACATATCAATGGTCAGATGTGTCGTTCCATCATTGCTCATCAGACGATCCACTTCTATGGTATGAATCTCTCCGGCTTTCACCTGATCCACCTTTGCCGCTCTGGCAATAATTTTTTCTCCAATGGTCATTCCCATATTCTTATGCCTCCCCTTCATTTAAAAAGTTTATTAACCCGCCGTGATCCAGAATATTCTGCATATACGGCGGCAATTTTGTGCAGGAAAGGGTTTCCTTCTCTGTATGAATCTCCCCTTTTGAAAGATCCAATTCAATGGGATCACCGTCCTCAACTTTCTCGTAAAGATCTTTGCTGATAATCACAGGAAGTCCTATATTAATAGCGTTTCTATAAAATATACGTGCGAACGACTTCGCTATGACTGCTTTAACCCCCAACGCTTTCAGTACACTGGGCGCCTGCTCCCTGGAAGAACCGCATCCAAAATTTTCACCGGCAACCACAAGGTCTCCCTCCGATACTTTTTTGGAAAACTCCTGATCAATGGATTCAAAGGCATAAACTTTCATTTCTTGAATATTGGGCAGCAGCAAATACTGTGATGCGATAATCTGATCTGTATCCACATCATTCTCAAACTTAAACACTCGTCCCATAATCTCTTCCTCCTTTTTCGTTCTTGTACAGTATACTATAAAATAATGAAAAAATCTATGTTTAGAAAGACCACTCTGCCACTAAAATCCGTCATTTCTTTCTCTTTCCATATGCCCAGATGAGCCATCGGCGCATGGGAACCATACGAATCCAAATGTGCTCAAAAAACTCCCACCAGAAATCACCCGGCATGATCTGTTTTCCTTTTCTTTGAACCTTGGTAATCAATCCGAAAATACATTCTTCTTCCACCGGCTCCATCTCTGTCTGGGCATCGCCAATGATCCAGAACAATCCATTTGAATCTCGATGGTGAATTCGATGCATCACAAAAGCCCCTGTTTTTCTCTGATAGAACACCATATCCCCCGTATGAAGATCTCTGTCGGGCTTTTTGATCCAAATCATATCCCTGTGATGAATTAAAAAAGGACTCATACTGCTGCCGCTAATCAACAGGCTGACTTCTTTCCCACTCTCAATAAGTTCTTTTAATATGAAGAAATACGCATCATGATCCACAATCTTCATTCAGCCACGACCATTCCCCGCTCGTATAAGGCTTGTAAAAACCGCTGCACATCTCCCTTGGCAGTTTCTCTGTCAATATCAAATTCTTCCAGAATCAATTCTGTTAGTTTTTCCTCTGTTTTCGCCTCATCCAGATGTTTCCATATAAAAGCAGCTACTTCATTTAAGGTAATCAAACCATTAAAGTTTTGTGTCGCTTCCCCTGTAGGAACCAATACAACCTCTCCGGCAATCTCCCGCAGCATAAAGTCTTTATTACGTTTCATAAACGCCTCCATTCTTATTTCACAACTTCATTTTTTAAGACAAACTTTTACTTTCATTTCATTTTATCATTTAGAATCCTTCGTATGAAATCTATTCACACTATATCCTATCCTTTGACATATTTCAACTATTTGTATGATATAATGAGCAAGTGGGAGAGTAATAAATAAATAAATAGAAAGCGGTTATACTATAATTTTAAGCACACGAGGATAATAAAATGTACCATATAGCAATCTGCGACACCGATGATATCTCTTTACAGGAAATGATTCATTTATTACGAAACCTATTTGAACAATCTAATATTGAAGTCTCTTTCGACTCCTATTGCACTCGGGAAGATCTTACTTGTTTTATCTCCAACAACCCTTTCTTTTATGATCTTCTGCTCTTTTATGTTATTGATCAAGAAGGAGAAAACGATTTTCATATCATCCGTCGACTTCAGGCTCTACATATGAAAGCCCGAATGATTTTAATTGCTTCTACAGACCGCTATGTTTTTGACGGATATGATGTCGGCGCATATCATTATCTATTAAAACCTTTTGACCCTTTAAAACTTCATCAGCTTCTTTTGAAGGATTACCATCAAAATTATCTCTCCGAGAAAGTTGCAATCCCCTCAGGAATCGGATTTATCCAATTAATCCCCAAAGATATTGTCTATCTGGAAGTGATAAATAAAACCATTCATATTCGATATTGGAATGACGACGACTATTTTCAGGGAAAATTAAACACGATCAAAGAAGTTTTTTGCCAGTATCATTTTTTACAATCCCACCGAAGTTATCTGATTAACAGTGACTATATTAAGAAATTTTCCCGCACTCAGATTGTCATGGAAAACGGTGACTCCGTTCCTGTTTCAAAATATCGGTATAAAGATCTTTTGGAACAATTTCCGCTGAATCTCAAAAATACAAAATAGAACCTTTCAAAAACGCCCCGGCATTTTCTGCCGGGACGTTTTTTGCTTTCTTTTTTCCATTTGCCCGCCTTATTTTTTCCTTCCGATCTTTAATTCTTTCCATGTATAAGGACTCAGCAGCAAAAGCATCGGAAATAACTCCAATCTTCCGGCCAACATATCAAAGATCATCACCAGTTTTGACAACACAGAGTACATTCCAAAATTCCCGGTGGGTCCTACAATCCCCAGGCCCGGTCCGATATTATTTAACGTAGCCACAACAGCGGTCACATTGCTGGTAAAATCAAAGTTATCCAAGGAAACAAGCAAAATCGAAAATCCCAAAATAAAGAAATAGGCCACAAAAAATACGTTCATTCCCCGAATCACTTCATGTTCTACCACTCTGCCATTGAATTTCACTTTTCGGATCGTCCTTGGATGCACATAAGACAGCAGTTCCTTTTTGATCGTCTTCAGCATCATGATAAGTCGTGAAACCTTAATTCCACCGCCGGTACTTCCCGCACATGCTCCGGAAAACATCAGCATCACCAAAATAAATTTTGAAAATTCAGGCCATTGGTTAAAGTCCGCAGATGAGTATCCGGTCGTTGTAATAATGGACGATACTTGAAAAAATGCATGGCGAAACGCCTGCTCCACAGTTGGAAACATCTGATATACATTATATGTAATCAAAGCTGCTGCCGTACCGATAAACAGCAAATAATACCGAAGCTCCTCATATTTTACAGCATCCTTCCATTTTTTAATCAAGATAAAATAATATACATTAAAATTAATTCCAAACAACATCATAAAAACTGCAATCACATATTGTACATAGGGACTATATGTTGCACATCCGGAGTTTAAAATTGAAAATCCGCCGGTTCCCGCCGTACCAAAGGTCAGCAAAAGCGAATCAAACAACGGCATTTTCCCAAGCATCAACAACACAACCATGACAATGGTCATAAACACATAGATTTTGTACAAAATCATCGAAGTTTTCCGAATTTTTGGCACCAATTTCCCCACCGACGGTCCGGGGCTTTCGGCACGCATCAAATGAATATTCTGTCCCCCCACCAGAGGCATAATCGCAAGTACAAAGACAAAAACCCCCATTCCTCCAATCCAATGGGTAAAGCTTCTCCAAAACAAGCTGCATTTTGCCAAGGACTCAACATCCGATAAAACACTGGAACCTGTCGTAGTAAATCCAGAGACAGTCTCAAACATTGCATCAACTAAGGAAGGAATATCTCCATTGATGACAAAAGGGAGCGCTCCAAAAAAGCTCATAATGATCCATCCTGCCGCCACAGTTACAAATCCTTCTTTCGCATAGTAACGCTTTTTTGCGGGCTTCTTCATAATAAGCAGCAATCCAATTCCAAGACACACAAGCATGACAATCCAAAAGGCAAAGCCTTTTTTTCATGATAAATTAAACCGACAATACACGGAAGCGATAAAAACGCACTTTCAAACAATATTACCAATCCGATGACATATCGAATCATCTCAACATTCATATTTTTCTGCCTCCATTATCCTCTCTTTAAAATATCCTTAATATCATGCAGTCCTTTTTGCGTTGTAACCACCACCACAAGATCATCTTCCTCGATCTGATCCTGCCCGTTAGGAATCCTTGCTTTTCCGTCGTGATAAATACTGCATATTAACAAATTATCTAAAATTGAAAGTTCCTGAATAGGTTTCCCGATGACCGGAGAATTCTTTTGAATATGAAATTCCAAAGCTTCTGCCCTTCCATCCATAAGCTTGTACAGATTTTCAATGTTGCTTCCAATAGAATTTTGCTTCGCCCTCACATACTGAACAATATATTGTGCCGTGATATATTCGGGATAAATCATGCTTCCAAGATCCAATCGTTCAATCATTGCATCATAATTCATTTTTTGTACTTTTGTGATAAGCTTTGCGTCCGTCTGACTCTGCGCATAAAGAGACAAAAACATGTTCTCTTCATCATGATTTGTTAATGAAATCACGGCATCACAGTCCATCAATCCTTCCTCCATCAGCAAATCATGATCCATTCCGTTCCCGTAAATCACCATTGCATCCGGAAGTTCTTCATTTAATTTCTCACACCGCTTTAAGCTCTGATCTACCAGCTTCACTGAAATACCGCTGGATATTAAAAGATTGGACAAATAAAAACCGATTTTACTGCCGCCGATAATCATGACCTCATGGATCTGATCTTCCTTTTCCTCAATTCTTCGGAAAAATTCCATTGCGCAGTTAGGGCGTCCCACAAAAGAAATGATGTCTCGCTCTTTGAGCCGAAAATTCCCGTTTGGAATTATCAATTCTCTTTTACGCTCCACCGCACAGATCAAAATTTCGCACTGCAGGCGATTGCTCACATCCACCAGCAACATATCATTCAAAATTGATCCCGCTGGTATCCGATATTTTAACAGCTCCACTCTTCCTTTGGAAAACTGATTCACTTCCATTGCCGATGGAAATCTCAATAATCTTGCAATTTCCAATGCCGCTCCCAGCTCCGGATTCAAAACCTTGGAAATTCCCATCTCTTCCTGAATAAAACCGATTTCTTTATGATAAACCGGGTTTCGGACTCTGGCAACCGTCTCGCAGGTTCCAGCTTTTTTGGCAATCAGACAGCAAAGAAGATTTAATTCATCAGAGTTGGTCACCGCAATGATCATATCCGCATGTTCCACCCCTGCTTCCAGTAAAATATTATAACTGGCTCCATTTCCAATCACCCCCAGCACATCGTGAGTATTGGCAAGATTCTGAACAATATCAGCCTTCTCGTCAACAATCGCAATATCGTGATTTTCCCCACTTAATTCTTCTACCAGTGTCGAACCAATTCGTCCACATCCTACAATGATAATATTCATTTCACAACCTCATATGTTTCCTATTAAATTTTATATCCTTTCTACGTTCTTCATTCTAGCACAGGATGTTTCAATCGAGTAGGAGAAATTCCTCTTAGGCGAGAAATTTCGACCTCTCACACCACCGTACGTACGGTTCCGTATACGGCGGTTCAATCAACTTAACAAGTAACACACCTTTTGGTGTAGTAATCTAACATTGAGACTAATCCAAATTGGGTTAGTCTCTTGTTGCTTATCGCAACATTTACAGCTCCTTTAT
>NZ_BAAJCL010000020.1:0-32086 GCF_057535655.1 Anaerostipes stercorihominis
TTCTGTCCGTCAGACCAGAGGTTTGCTTACAGCTTCTTTCAGATTTTGCCTCACGACAAACACCATTGCTGTTCAGCTATACACTTCCCACTATCTGGGCATGTTCGGGACTTACACCCGTTAGAGTTTGCCCATGCTGGGCAAACAAAAACAGGACCGATCTTTTGGATCGATCCTGTTTTCAGGCAGCAAACTGCTGTCTTTTCAGATTTTACTATTTTAAATTATGCTTCTTTTGCATCCGCATATTCATTTAATTTTGCCAGCAGCTCGGATATTTCCATTCCATGAACCATTGCCGCTTCCTCTAAAGTCTCTCCCTGTGCGGAAGGACATCCTACGCATCCCATACCGGACGCCATTAAAATTGCCGCATAATTTGAATCAAGCGCAATTAAATCTCCGATTACCATATCTTTTGAAATCTTAGCCATTTCGTTTCTTCCTCCATAATTCTTAATTCTCCAAAAAAATGTATTTTTATTCTTTTGGGCTGACGTTTATAGTATAATACATTATTGTTAAAAGTACAACAAAATTACTTGATATTCCTCTATAAGTATATTAAAATAGAGTTGGTCAAGCGGTTTTCGCTTTTCTAATGATTATACTATTTATATAAGGAGGATATAACTATGGCATATGTAATTTCAGACGCTTGTATCTCTTGTGGTGCTTGCGAAGGAACTTGCCCAGCAGGAGCTATCAGCGAAGGAGATGGACAGTACGTAATCGATGCAGATACATGCATGGATTGTGGTGCCTGCGCAGATGGATGCCCGGCAGGAGCTATCAGCCAGGAATAATTTCCACAGTACGTATATTGTTCAGACGCAAAAAGAGATGCTTTTCGCATCTCTTTTTTTGCTGTTTTATGGTCTTTCTTTCCTGCAACCTCAGCGATCCATTTACATCTGCTGTTTTCGTCTCTCCTCCATAAATTCTTTTAATTCCTTCTGTGTCGGAAGAGACGGCATCGCTCCTGCTTTTGTGATCGTAAGAGCCGCCGCATGATTTGCTATGGTCAGTGCTTTGCCCTGTCCGTCTCCCAAACAAATTCTGGTGCAAAACGCTCCCACAAAAGAATCTCCTGCCGCCATGGGATCTACCACCTCTTCAATCTCCACTGCTTTTTTATAATAAAAACGCTCCGGTGTATTTAAAATCACTCCGGATTCTCCCAGGGTCACTAAAACATTGGGAACTCCGCTGCTGCGAATCACCGCAGAAACAACTCTGGCTTCTTCTAGATTAAACCTTCCCCGATCTCGATGAACCTGAACACCAGTCATGGCTTTGGCGTCATATTCATTCAAAACCACATAGGTCAAGTGCCGGATAAATTCCCTTGGCAACTGTATCGCCGGTGAAGCATTTAACATCACAGGAACTTTTTTGCGATACGCGTACTCTGCAATGACCTCATTGATTGTAATAGGAATCTCATTTTGAAGAAGTACCAAATCATATTTTCCGATCTCATGCTCTAAAGAAGCGATCTCATCCGGCATAATTTTCATATTTGCGCCGGGTATCACAACCGAGCGTTTTTTAGGTTTCTCTCCCGGAATTACCTGCAGTACTACCACAGAGCATCCGGTAGCAGAGTCCTCATCATATAGAATTCTTCCAGTACGAATTCCTGCCTTTTTGCAAATTTCTAAAAGTTCATCTCCATTGGCATCCCGTCCAATTTTTCCTACAAAGGTTACATCTGCTCCCAGTCTTGCCATTTGAACAGCCTGGTTGGCGCCTCTTCCGCCTGGTGATTTATGAAATGATGTTCCAAGGACCGAATGCCCTTCCTCCGGAACCTCACAAGTTACAGCAATCTGGTTCATTACCAGACTCCCTACAACTAAAATTTTCGGTCTTTTTTTCATAATGAATTCCTCACTCTTTTCATTTTTTGAGTCTATAAATTCATTATAATCACGTTCTGGCACAAATACAATCTCTACTTATTTTTCTTTTCGCTTCCTCCGAAAGAACCCTTTTTTCTCGCGGGAAGCCGCGATCTCCTCTCTTGTTTTTTGCTGCATCCGAATCATTTCATCCAGCTTCTGGTAATATGTTTCCTGCTTTTCATCCCTCGTTCGCAGTTGATAATCCATTTCTTTTGAAACTTGTACCGAAACCTGATTTCCGATTTCCTTCCCCAAATATTCTTTTTGCTCTCTGATGGCCTGTCCCATGATTTTCACCATAACATTTTGAAACTGCGCCATCTTATCCGAAGAGCCCACTTGATTTTCTCCCGGAAACGGAATAATATTTCCCGTAAGTTTCCGTTTAATCTGCTCTGTGTCAAGCCCCTCATTTTTCATATCGCGGATTTCCCCAAACGTATGGATCTCCTCGTCCCCATAACAACGATATCCTTTCTCATTGCGGGGAATTGCAATGCCGAATTCATCTTCCCAAGTTCTCAAATTATACGTTTCCAGCCCCAGCTCTCTGGCAGCTTCTGATATCATACGTCTTCTTTCCTTCATAAGTCCCTTCCTTTCTTCCTTCTCATTATAAAGGGAGTCAAGTTTCGGGCACAAGAAAAACCGCCCTCTAAAAGATGACGGTTTCAGTCAAAATTCTCCTTTTCTCTCCTCCACTGCTTCAAGATTCCATCGGTTGTTCCGATTCTGAGTCCTGAAGCTCATCTGCCAGTTCTCTGATTCTTCTGGCAAGAGTCGTATAGCGCCTCTGCTCATTGACATTTTGAATCATAGAACACAGAGTCCCCTGATCACCTACAATGGTCAGACAATTCTTTGCCCTCGTTACTCCGGTATACAAAAGATTTCTGTGAAACAAAACCTTTGGTCCTGCCAGCAGCGGCATCACAACCGCAGGATATTCGCTTCCCTGAGATTTATGGATGGTCACCGCATAAGCAAGCTCCAATTCGTCCAACATCGCAAATCCATACTGAACCTCTCTCGCGTCATCAAATAATACCGTTACCTTTTCGGTATATTCACTGATCTCCTGAATGATTCCAATATCCCCGTTAAATACACCGACACCTTTGTCGACGGTAAACCCTTTGGGACCACGAATTTCCCACTCCAGCTGATAATTGTTTTTTATCTGCATCACCTTGTCTCCCTCCCGAAACAGACCGAAGGAAACTTCTTTTTCTTTTTTCTCATCATCGGGAGGATTCAGGTACTGCTGCATAATCTGATTTAATCGTTCCACGCCAAGCTCTCCCTTGCGCATCGGCGTCAAAATTTGAATATCATAAGGCTTTGCATGGACATATCCCGGCAGCTTATCTCTTACCAGATAAACCAGAACTCCCAGAATATCCTGAACGGTATTTCTTTGCAAAAAGAAAAAATCCCGACTTTTATTATTCAGCTCCACAACCCGCCCCTGATGAATCAGATGCGCGTTTCGTACAATATGGCTTCCTTCTGCCTGACGGAAAATCTGATTTAGCTCTACCACTTTAAACTTTTGTGAAGAAATCAAATCTTTTAACACATTTCCGGCGCCGATCGACGGAAGCTGATTGGCGTCCCCTACAATCACAAGCCTTGTTCCCGGAACCAATGCCTGCAGCAAGGAATTCATCAGAAATAAATCGACCATGGATGTTTCATCAATGATAATAACATCGGTTTCCAACGGATTCCCTGCGTTATGCTCAAACACCATCCCGCTTTTATCCATTTCCCGCTCTGCCTCACCATTTAATTCTAACAATCGGTGTATTGTTGTCGCCTCGTACCCGGTTGCCTCTGTCATCCTCTTGGCTGCGCGCCCTGTGGGAGCTGCCAGCCGCAGCTGCAGCCCTTCATGTTCAAAATACTGAATCATTCCGTTGATCGTTGTGGTTTTTCCTGTTCCAGGACCTCCTGTTAAGATGACAATACTGTGCTCTGCAATGGCTGCGATTGCCTCCTTCTGCTTTTCTGCAAAAGTAATCTGTTCTTCCTGTTCAATTTTTCCAATCATCGTCTCAATTTCAGAAATCGAAACATCATAGTGCACATTTAGATCCAAAAGCATTCTGGCAGTGTTCATCTCCATATGATACTGTGCGGCGCCATAAATTCTTGTCTCCTCATCTTCCTCAATGACAATCTTTCGGTCAATCATCATTTCCAGCAAATGTTCTTCAATAGCCTCCTCGGATACCCCAAGAATATATGCCGCGTTTCTGCATAAAATGCGCTTTGGAAGAAAAATATGCCCCTCGCCCAATGCTTGCATCAAGGTATAAAAAATTCCAGATACAATCCGATAATCTGAATTGCTCCCAATTCCTACATTTTTTGCAATTTCATCTGCTATTTTAAATCCGATTCCAGCAATATCATCCGTCATTTTGTAAGGATTTTCCTGAATCACTGTATATAGATTGTCTCCGTACTCTTTATAAATTTTCACCGCCAGATTGTGATGAATCCCATAGCCGGACAAAAACATCATTGCCTGCCGCATTTCCTGCTTTTCACTAAACTCCACTGCAATCATTCTGGCTTTTTTCTCGGTAATTCCCTTTACCTCTGCCAGACGCTCCGGTTCCTCTTCGATGATGCGAAACGTATCCATTTTAAATTTTTTTGTAATTCGCTTTGCGATCGCCGGTCCCACACCTTTGATCGCTCCTGATCCCAGATATCGCTCCATACTCTCGATATCATCCGGAATGGCAATTTCGTAGGTTTTCATTTGAAATTGAGGTCCGTGTACCGGGTGATTCACATAGTCTCCTTCCATGGAAATATATTCCCCTTCATTGAGAAAGGGAAATAAACCGACGACCGTTTCCTCATCGTCATCCACATCCAAACTCAGAACCGTATATCCGTTTTTTTCATTTCGGAATCGAATATGATCCACATATCCCTTTAAAAAGCCCACCCGTTTCACCTCCCTGTCAATGACCTCTGCAGAATTTCCTGCGATGTTCGGCTGCATTCGCAGCTTTCCTGCCGTCACCAGAAAAAGGCCAGGATCGTATCTATCCCGGCCTGCAGTCTTTTTCTCATTATTTTTTCTTCTGATTGTCGCCTGACAAAAATTCAATGTACTTTCCTGTACCAATCGCTACTGCTGTCAGCGGATCTTCCGCTGTCATTGTATTAATGCCTGTCTTTTCTTCAATCAACTCTTCCAATCCCTGAATCAGCGCTCCTCCTCCGGTCAAAACAATTCCGCGGTCGGAAATATCTGCTGCCAGCTCCGGCGGAGTTCTCTCCAGTACGTTATGAACTGCATCTACGATCTGGTATGCCGGTTCTCTAAGGGCTTCCTGTGTCTCCTCAGACGTTACCGTCACCGTTTTCGGCAGACCTGTCACAAGATTTCGTCCTCGAACATCCATTGTGAGATTTTCCGGACGCTTAAATACAGTTCCTACATTAATTTTAATTTCTTCTGCCGTACGTTCTCCGATCAGCAGGTTATGTTTTTTGCGCATAAACCGAACAATTGCCTCATCAAAGTCATCCCCTGCAACCTTGATGGAATTGCTGACTACGACGCCTCCCAGTGAAATAACAGCAATATCCGCTGTTCCGCCTCCAATATCAACAATCATATTTCCACACGGTTTTGCAATATCAATTCCGGCACCGATTGCCGCTGCCACCGGCTCCTCAATAATCGAAACTTCTCTTGCCCCTGCCTGATAAGTTGCATCTTCCACTGCTTTCTTCTCAACTTCCGTTGCTCCGCTGGGAACACAAACACTAATGCGCGGCTTTCTTCCAAACAAGGATTTTCCAACCGTACGACTGATAAAATAGCTTAACATTTTCTCTGTCACAGTATAGTCTGAAATCACACCCTGGCGCAGCGGCCGCACAGCTACAATATTTCCCGGCGTCCTTCCAAGCATCAGACGCGCTTCTTCTCCAATTGCTTTAATCTTATTTGTATCACGGTCAAATGCCACAACGGATGGCTCTTTTAAAACAACGCCTTTACCTTTAACGTAAACTAAAACGCTGGCGGTTCCTAAATCAATTCCAATATCTGTTCCTGCTGCCATGGTAACAAATTCCCCTTTCGATTTCTTCTCTATCTTTATTATGGTAATCTTTTATTCTTCATATACATACTTCTCTTATTATAAACATTTCACCAGAAAATTCAATTGTTTTTTACATATTCCGTAAAAATTCAGCAAAATTTAAGATTTCTAACACTCGGAGCCAAGCAGAATTGGAGAAAGATGCACGGTAAATGCTCGCATTTCAAAGTGCGTATTTCGCCAATTCTATTTGGCGGAAGCCAAATACCAAAAAAATCTCCGATTTTTTTGGTTGGATCCGAAATTGAAGATTACATATGAATCTCCGAGATCGGAGATTGGATGTTCATATCCAGTTTCGGATGAAGCGTCGGCGTTACTTCTCCCATCTCCCAGAGGCCCCGCATGGCAGGATCAGTCCATTGGATGAAACTGGAAGCCCGATTTCATCGGATACCACTTGACCTCCGAATTTTTTCTTTATTTGCGTCTCCAACATATAGCTTAAAACTGCCGGCTGAAGTCCTGTTGTATAAGAATTCACCAAGAAGAATAGAGGATCCTGCGATAAAATTTTCGTACAGAGTTCTATAAACGGATAAATCTTTTCCTCAATCTTCCAGATTTCTCCTTTGGGTCCTCTTCCATAAGACGGCGGGTCCATGATAATCCCGTCGTAAACATTCCCCCGACGAATTTCACGCTCCACAAACTTCACACAATCATCTACCAGCCAGCGAATGGGTTTCTCCCGAAGTCCGGAAAGCTGGGCGTTTTCTTTCGCCCAATTCACCATTCCCTTGGAAGCATCCACATGGGTTACCGATGCCCCTGCTGCAGCTGCCGCTAAAGTTGCACCGCCGGTATATGCAAACAAATTCAATACTTTCACAGGACGTTTGGC
Organism: Anaerostipes stercorihominis; assembly: GCF_057535655.1. Lineage (NCBI taxonomy): Bacteria > Bacillati > Bacillota > Clostridia > Lachnospirales > Lachnospiraceae > Anaerostipes > Anaerostipes stercorihominis. The sequence continues at coordinate 6,891 of NZ_BAAJCL010000020.1, forward strand.
TTTTCGGATCTTTTCGGAAAACCAGTCCCAATTGACCGCCTGTTCCGGGAACAATCCTGTATGTTTAAAACTAAACGGCTGAAGATGGAATTTCAAATCTTTATATTGAATCTCCCAGATCTTCGGCAGATCAAAGAATTCCCACTGTCCACCGCCCTTACTGCTTCTATGATAATGTCCATTGGGCTTCTTCCACTGACGTAATTTTTTCGGCGTATCCCATAGCACCTGTGGGTCCGGTCTTATCAGAAAATAATCCCCCCATCGTTCTAATTTTTCTCCACTAGAGGTGTCCAAAACCTCATAATCTTTCCACTGGTCTGCTGCCCACATATATTCTCTCACTTTCTCTGTTGTTTCAGTCTTTGCTATTTATTATATAATAATTTTTGAAAATAAAAAATATGTTTCTTACTTTTTCCCAAACAAATGATAACTGCTCTCCTGCTTTCTGCTCCTTCCACCTCACAACGTTCTTTCTGCCTCCAAAATGAAAACACTCCGCCCCTCCACACAAAACCGGTTCTCTCCCAATGTCCCCACTTCAAAACATTCCCCTGTCTTTACCTTTAACATCCACTGATAACTTGGGGGAAGTTTTGGGGCAGTCATCTCATGACTTTCCCAATGCATATTCATCCCGACATAGATCATCTCATCCCTCGTATCTTCCCGGTTTCGACCTGCAAACATCATGCCCAGAACTCTCGAAGCAAAGCTTTCATCTGCCTCCCACGGCAGCACTCCATGAAAACTTATTTTTGGAAAATGGCAAATCGCCGGTTTCACATCACTTTTTAATACCTGATGCTCCTTACGAAACCGTATCATTTTTTGAAAATGCTCATAAATATCCTGAAACTTCTCCCTCCGGCTCCAGTCTAACCATGAAATTTTATTATCCTGGCAATACGGATTATTATTTCCAAACTGAGTATTGCAAAACTCATCTCCTCCCAGAATCATCGGGACCCCTTTGCTCATCAAAAGAATCGTCACAGCATTTTTCACCAGCCGTTTTCGGAGTCTTAAAATGCTTTCATCCTCCGTATCTCCTTCTGCTCCGCAATTCCAGCTGTAATTTTCATTGCTTCCGTCCCGGTTCCCCCAGCCATTCGCCTCATTATGCTTTTGATTATAAGAATATAAATCCCACAGAGTAAATCCATCATGACAGGTGATGAAATTTACAGTAGCATCATATCCTCTCCCGGACGAACCATACAAATCTCTGGATCCGGCAATTCGCTCCATAACAGCCGGAATCATACCCAGATCTCCTTTTAGAAATTTGCGAAGATCATCCCGGTATTTTCCATTCCACTCCGACCATCGGTTCCATGAAGGAAACACTCCGACCTGATAAAGACCAGCTGCATCCCATGCCTCCGCAATGAGCTTCACTTTCCCCAAAATCGGATCCAACGCAAGGCGCTCTAAAACCGGAGGATTGGCAAGCGGAACCCCCTCTTCACTTCGACCCAAAATCGATGCAAGATCAAAACGAAACCCATCCACTCGATACTCCACAACCCAGTACCGCAGACAATCTAAGATCAAATTCTGAACCACCGGATGATTGCAATTCAATGTATTTCCACATCCGCTGAAATTATAATATGCTCCGTCCGCTGTCAGCATATAATAAATCCGGTTGTCAAACCCCTTAAAAGATATAAAAGGACCTTGTTCATCTCCTTCTGCCGTATGATTAAATACCACATCTAAAATAACCTCAGTTCCATTTTCATGAAGCTCTTTAATCAGGTGTTTCAATTCATCTCCCTCATGATTATACTCTTTTTTTGAGGCATAGCTTGTATTTGGCGCAAAAAAACTGACAGGATTATACCCCCAATAATCAAAAAGACAAGTTCCGTCCACCTTCCGGCTCCCCCGCATCTCATCAAACTCAAAAATCGGCATAAATTCTACTGCATTAATGCCTAAATCTTTAAAATACGGAATTTTTTCCCGAATCCCCTCAAAGGTGCCGGGGCAGCAAATACCGGAAGATGGGTCCTTTGTAAATCCTCTGATATGAAGCTCATAAATAATCAACTCTTCCATGGGAAGGTTCTCCTGAACCTGATCTCCCCAGTCAAAGTCTTCTCCGACAACTCTCCCACGATATCCAAACTCATCATCCGAAGATCTACCCCATTGGCTCTGTCCGGTTACAGCCTTTGCATATGGATCCAGCAAAAAGCGATTTTTATCAAATAACTGCCCGATGGACGGCCTGTAAGGACCGTCAACCCGGTAAGCATATTCAAAATCTTCAATGTTCAGATCAAACACAATCATAGAATACACATTTCCAATACGATAATGCTCTGGAAACGGAATCACAGCAAATGGTTCTCTTGCCTCCCGTTCAAACAAAACCAATTCGCATGCCGTTCCCTCCTGTGTATAGACAGTAAAGCTTACACCTCCGGGAATTGCCACTGCGCCGTTTTGCAGAAAAAAACCAGGGCGAATCCGAAATCCATCGTATTCATCCATTGGTATCAATTGATCGCGTCCCTTCAAAACACTCATATGACTCTCTCCTATAATACTGTATCCAAATCACCGGAAGTTCCAAAAGGCACATTCCGGGATTGTAAGCGGTCGCCAAGGTCTCGGGCAAGCCCGGACTTTGGCTCATCGCTATCACAAAAAGAAAGATCCCCGAAGAGGTCTTTTGTCTTATTCCTGTATACCAATCAAATAATTTATAAACTGCTGGGCTGTTCGTCCGGAAATTCCTCCGTGACTCAGTTCCCATTTGTTGGCTTCCCGGCAAAGCTCTTCATCACTGAGCGAAAGCCCTGCTTTATGTGCCAGCTCTGTCACAATATGAAAATATTCTTTCTGACTTGGTTTTGAATAATTAATGGTAACTCCAAACCGATTGACCAGAGACAACTTTTCCTCCATCGTATCAGAACGATGCATTCCGTTTTTCCGCTCCACATCGTCTCTGTCATTCCATGTCTCTTTGATCAGATGACGGCGGTTGGAGGTTGCATAAATTAGGATATTTTCAGGTTTTGTTTCCACCCCGCCTTCGATCACTGCCTTTAAAAACTTATACTCAATTTCAAATTCTTCAAAAGACAAATCATCCATATAAATAATAAAACGATAATTGCGGTTTTTGATCTGAGCAATCACATTGGAAAGATCTTTAAACTGATGCTTGTAAATCTCAATCATCCGCAGACCCCGATCATAATATTCGTTGACAATCGCCTTAATACTGGTTGATTTCCCGGTTCCGCTGTCCCCAAACAACAGTACGTTGTTTGCTTTTTTTCCTTCCACAAACGCCTCTGTATTATCCACCAGTTTCTTTTTCTGGATCTCATATCCCACCAGATCTGATAAAACAACTTTATCCATGTTATTAATGGCACGAAAACGAATCTCTCCGTCACCGCGTTCTTCTATCCGGAATGCCTTATTCAGCCCGAACATTCCAACGCCGTACGCTTTATAAAAATCCGTAATCATATCGAAAAATGCATTCTCATCCTCTGCCGTTTCCAACCGCTCGCTTAATGCCCGCACTTTTTCACTGACATTTTTATTATACATTAATTCCGGTTTTGAAATGGAATGATAGTTTGAAATCCGGCTGAAACAATCAATTCCCAATTCCTCTTCCGCTTTAGTAAAATCATACCAGAACAAATCCCGAAATGCTTTAAAATCATTTTTAGCAAAATAATTAACACTTCCGTCGCTGGCTCCCACCTTCTCACAAGTAATACTAAACGGATTCTCATTGGTAATCAGCAAAAATGTCAGATAGTTATGCCAAAGATTCTGATCAAACGCATAATCTGTTGCTGTCTGAAGAATTCTTTTGATCTGCTGAAAAACTCTGGTTACCAGAACATCTTTCGGCTGCGCTTTTTCATCCATACATCGAAAAATATCACTTAACTGCATTAAAATGGAGTCCTGCTCCATGTCACCGTAAATTAATAATTTGGAAACAATCTTATACATCGAACCATCCAGCCTTTCTCACTTTAAATTTGTCTTTTATAGAAAGTATAGTCCTTTTTTTTCGGATTCACAAGCATTTGTCAGAGAAAACTTCCATTTTAGGATCTTTTTAATTTTTCAGAAAATGCCAGATGTGCTGCCCCAATTAATCCGCAGTCTTCTCCAAGCTTTGCCGGAACTATTTGAATATAGTCTTGAAAAGCATCATATACTTTTCGTCTGGTGCGCCGCTCAAGTTCCTCGATAAATCCCGGAATTTTTAATGCCACACTGCCGCTTAACACAAAAAGTTCAGGGTCCAGAATCCCATATAAAATGCCAAGAAAATTTGATAAATATTCGTATACATCTTCCATAATTCCCACGGCTCCTTGATCCCCCTCACACGCCGCCTGATAAACCTCTCCGGCATGCTCTGCCCAAATTCCTTTTTCTGCGGCACGTTTTACAATCGCCGTGCCACTGGCAATGGATTCAATGGACCCCTCTTTCAGTTCTCCCTGAGACGGGCCATTTTTCCACAAAATACAGTTTGCAACTTCCTGCGCAAAGCCTTTACAACCTCTGTAAATCTCTCCGTCAATGCAAAACCCAGCTCCTACACCTGTGGAAATCGTAAGAAACTGAACAAAACGTTTTCCCTTTCCTGCCCCTGCCACACTCTCTGCCAGACACGCCAGATTCGCATCATTTTCCAAAAACACGTCCATTCCCGCGGCTGCCTGTAATTCCTTGGTCAAATGAAATCCATGCCACCCCGGAAGATTTGGCGGCGTTAAAACAATCCCCTGCATCAAATCCAGAGGCCCCGGACAGGAAATGCCGATCCCCTCCACAGGATATCCAAAGCGCTCTATTGTTTTTTTGATTGCCGCAATGGTATGTCGCGGCACATGAGCATCTGTGGCAAATTGTATTCTATGGAGGATCTTGTTATCCTGATTGATCAGCGCCACCCTTGTATTGGTTCCTCCCACATCAATTCCAACTGCATATTTCATAATTTTCCCTCCCAGTTTTACGGCAAAGAGGACAACCAATGCTGCCCTCTTTCCCTGCTTTCCTATGTTTTATTCGTAATAGTATTTCACTTTATCCGCGGAATCAAATAATGTGACTTTTTCGGCAATTACTTTTCGGCATGCCTGAATCGGTTCTGGATAAATTTCAAGAGGCTCTCTGTATTCCGGATGAGCATTTAAAACTTCCCTGCATTTTTCATAAAATGCAACCTTAATATCACTCGAAATATTGATTTTAGAAATTCCGATCTTTACTGACTTTGCAATCTCCTCATCTTTATTGCTGGAGCCTCCGTGAAGGACCAGCGGAATATCCAAAGCATCCTTTAATGTCTGTAAAATATCCAAACGCAATTCCGGTTTCATATCGCTTGGATAAATTCCGTGTGCGGTTCCAATCGCCACAGCCAAAGTATCAATTCCCGTTTTTTCCACAAAGTCTTTTGCCTGATCCGGATCCGTATAAATAATTCCGGTTGTTCCTCCTTCAATGGAATTTCCGGTTGTTCCGATCGTTCCCAATTCACTTTCCACTGAGACATTGGCAAGATGGGCAACCTCGCATACTTTTTGTGTAATCGCAACATTCTCTTCATATGGAAGTTTGGATGCATCAATCATAACAGAGGTGAATCCAGCCTGAATTGCTCTCACAACCGTTTCATATTGATCTCCATGATCCAGATGAATTACCACCGGAACTTCTGTTTTGGAAGCTTCATAGATCATTGCCTGAATTAAGCTGTTTTCTACAAAATTAAATTCATCTGGTGACATTTCAAGAATCACCGGACTTTTCATCTCCTTTACCTGTTTCATCACCGCTTTTAATAACTGATCACTTCCGATATTAAACGCCGGAACGGCAAATCCTTTTTCGTCTGCTACCTTCAGTAAGTCTTTCATGTTCATTAACATTGTTCTTTTCTCCTTTTATATTATAATGATTTTCCTTCTGATTTTGATAATCGTATATAGTTCTTCACAATTTCCTGACTGTCCGCTTCCACCTGATGCATCATCACCCAATAATTGATGTCCGGATCTTTTTCCAAATGTCTCTTGATACTTTCCACATTGACATTCATAAAATCACACCCTACGTTAATTTTATTAATTCCGTATTCCACACATTTTCTAATATTTTCATCTCCGGAACCACTGCCTCCGTGAAGAACCAGCGGCATCTTGGTTTTTTCTTTAATTTCTTTCAGCCGTTTAAAATCAAATTCCGGAATGTGCCCTTTGGGATGATTCCCATGGGAACTTCCAAATGATACTGCCAATGCATCCACCCCGGTCTCCTCTGCAAAGCGAAGAGCCTCCTGTGGATTGGTTTTCATATCGTGATTTGTCATTTTCCCGCCTTCTGCAGTTCCCATGCATCCGATTTCACCTTCCACACTGGCGCCAAATTGCTCTGCAAATTTTACAATCTCTTTTGTCATTTGTATATTGCCTTCCAAATCATAGCGGGAAGCATCCACCATCACACTGGAATATCCATCTGCCAATGCTTGTTTTAAAAGAGAAAGTTCTTCCCCGTGGTCAAAATTCAGTGCAACTTCTACACTTGCCCGCTCTGCAAGCTTTTTTACTATGGGCGCAATCAGATTGCTGTCGCAATGATTTACCATATGCTCCTGTACAATATTCACGATGATGGGCGCCCTTAAGGACTGTGCTGCCCCAATGACAGCTCTGACAGTCTCTATATTAAAACAATTAATTGCCATCACTGCATAATTTCCCTCATTTGCCCGTCTGAGCATTCCTTTCATTGACACATACATAAACAATAAATCCTTTCCTGTTTGGTCTCTTCCTTCTTATGAAATTGTAAATCCAGATAAATCCATCTCTTCTTCTTTGTCATCTTCCATTGGTTCGTCCACATTGGTCTTTTTCTTTTTAATCAATACTAACAAAACACCAGTCACTGCCGTTCCTGCCAGAAGTGCAATCAATGCAGCCAGAGGGTTTGACATAGCCGGAATGACAAAGACTCCACCGGAAGGTACTTTACTGCCCACTCCAAAGGTGAAACTAATGGCGCCGGTCACTCCGCATCCTGTTGCAGTGCAAATGACCGTGCGGATCAAATCATTCATCGCAATCGGAATGACACCTTCTGAAATCATACAAAGCCCCATTGGAAATGCTACTTTGATATTCTCCACTTCCTGAGAAGAATAAATATTTTTCTTTAGAATTTTTGATAACACCAGTGAAAATGTAATGCCGAGAGGAGGTACCATTGCCGCTAAAACTTTAATTGCCTCCGGTTCTGTAATTCCCTCTAACAAAAGTCCGTCACAAATTAAGTTTGGCACTTTACTGATTGGTCCTCCGAAATCAATACACCCAAGGGCTCCAATAATAAATCCGTAAACTCCTTTGGAAGACTGATCCAGTCCGGTAATAAAATTAGTTAATGCATTGGTTGCCCATACAATTGGATTTCCTACCACAAAGAACATAATGAGTCCTGCAATTAATGCAGATAATGTAGGAACAATCATCATTGGCATTAAAGCTTCCGCCCATTTCGGTACTTTCAGATGATTTTTAATAAATAATGCGATATAACCGACAAGATAACCGCCGATCATTCCTCCGAGAAACCCTGCTCCAAGGAATGATGCAATCTGTCCCATTAAGAAACCTGGTGCAATTCCGGGACGGTCTGCAATAGAATATGAGATATAACCTGCGATAAAAGATGGCAGCAATCCCATTCCCAAAACTCCAAGAGAAGTTAATGCATTTGGAACTGTCATTTTGGACAATTCTGTTACATTTTCTCCTCCCATTAAATTACCTACGGCAATTAGCAGTCCAGATGCCACAACCAGCGGAAGCATATAGGAAATGGCAGTCAGCGCATGCCGTTTTAATTCTTCTCCGATTTTTTTCATTTCTCTCTTCTCCTTTTCCTTCTCTTTTGTTACCGGTTACTTTTTCAAATCTTCTTCGATTTTGGCAATTAACTGCTTCGGCGCTTTTACACAAACATTTGTCGGAACCTTAACCGTCGGTTTTCCTTCAAATCGCTCTGTTCCCGTAATTGCAATGTCAACTGCAAGAATCACGATATCTGCCTCTTTAATTTCCTGTGCCGTCAATTCGTCTTCCGTTCCGATCGTTCCCTGAGTCTCAACCTTGATGGTATGCCCCATACTTTCCGCGGCACGAATTAATTTTTCCTTTGCAATATAAGTATGTGCAATGCCGGATGTACATGCTGCTACTGCTACAATTTTCATAATTATTCCCCTTTCTGAATGCTTTTACCTCGTTTCTTTATGGTCTAATCATACCTTAAATCCCTGCTTTTGGGTCATTAAGAGAAGGCTTTTTAATCCGGCATTTTTTTCTTTCCTCTTACCTTTTTATCTGTGATTCTCCGTTTTAATACGGTAATTTTTTATCATCTAAGGCGCGCGGTTGCCAAGGGCTCGGACAAAACCGGACTTTGACTCATTGCTGTCACAAAAAAGCCCCCATACAGGACTGAACATTTCATCGTCCGTATGGGGGCAGTCTCTTAAAAAACAGCTTTTAAATCTTCCACCGTTTGAGCTGCAAGCAGCGCCTGCACCGCGTCATCATTTCCAAGAGTTCTGGCAACCTCGGCAAGCAGTTTTAAATGGGTTTTGGCATTTTCATTATCATTTCCCACTGCAAATAAGAAGATTAATTTTACTCCTTTTCCATCCAGTGTTTCCCATGGGATTTCATCTTCTACCTTTCCAATGGCAATCCCTACCTGCGTAACGGAATCACTTTTCCCATGAGGGATCGCTACATAATTTCCGATTCCTGTCTGTCCCTGAGATTCCCGAACATAAATATCTTCCACATAAGCATCAACATCTTCGATATATCCTGCGCTTTTTAATTTTTCTGCCAGATGCCGGATAGCTTCTTTCTTATCTCCTGCCTTCATATTTAAATCAATCACTCTTTCATCTAATACACTTTTAATCTCCATTTTTCTTCCTCCTGATTTTACTGGATTAAATATTTATAAACTGCAATATTGGATTTCATATTTTTCAACATTGTTAACTTCTCTTCTGAGTCAATAAGAGAAACATATTCTTTGTAGAACAACTGGACACGGTGAATTTCATCTCTGGTGCTCATGCGAAATGCCAGCAGGAAGACCACCTGCACCTGCTCATTGTCCCACAAAATTGGCTTTTCCAAAAAAGCAATGGCAACCTTTGACTCATTGACTGCCATCGGAGATCCATGAGGCAGGCTTACGCCATTTTCAATGGTTGTCGTTGTCTTTCTCTCCCGTTCCATCACCGTATCATAAAATTCCTCACTGACCACTCCTTTTGTCTCCATGACCTTACACATGGTTTTCAGACATTCTTCTTTGGAATTTACGTCCATGTGGGTAAATATAAACTCCGGCGAAAACAGCAGACAGCATTCCGGTGAAAATGGAGTTGCATTTTTCATCATTTGAGAATTCATATCATCCAAATGATTCCTCAAAGTAAGAATTCCGTTCTCATTTAATATGTTAGGGACCACTACAATTCTTGCATCTTTTTCTTTTCTCTCCACGGAAGATATAATGATATCATAGTCTTCGTAATCATGAATTTTAAAATCATGGATACTCACAAACTTTAACTCCCCGATTTCAGGAACCGACTTCCTGATTCTCTCCTGAATCAACTGGGCATGTCCCATATTAAAATTCGTAACCATCACTGTGCGATACCAATGTTTTTCTCTCTCAATCGCTGCCTGAATATAAAGGACAATATATCCAATTTCATCTTCTGTAATTTGCAGATTATAACATTCTTCAAACAAAATACTAATAGCCCAGCTTGCCCGAAAAACATTTTTGTATTCCTCTTTAATAAAATCAATCAGAGCATTCTTTTGCGGTGTTCCAAAGCGCAACCGAAAAATTGTGGGCCGCAGATGAACAATCAGACTCTCTTTTACTTTCTTATCTGAAGATAAATCCACTTCCAAAATATCTCCGATAACTTTCAGCATCCGATCCACAAATTCCACTAATTTATTATCATATTTTTTTACCTGGCTTAGCGTTACATCTACGTCTGAAATCCCGATAAATTTGGAACATAAAATTTGAATTGATAAAAATAAGATATCTTCTGTCAAAAAATGAACATGAAATACTTCCTCCAGCTTTTCAAAAATCGCTACGGTAAATGCATACTCATTGTACTTCTTTAAGATCTTTAATTCTTCCAGATAATAGTCACTGACAAGAGGAATTGCAAGTTCCTTTCTCTTATAGGCAAGACAGCAATAAATTAAAATCTCATAAAAGGATTCGTCGGTAAAACGGTAATTCCACTCATTTTCTGTCTGGATAATACATTTTTTAATGGCAGATACATCAATATTTGAGAAAAAATAGTTGACATTATCCTGAATATCTTCCGCAGTTCCCTTCATCATAATTAAATTTTTTATGGCGACCCGATATTCATTTTCTTCACTTTTCAGGCGATATCCCTTTCCCCTCTCATTGATCAGAGAAATATGATAAATCTGGAGCCATTCCTCACATTCTCTTAATACTTTCAGCATGGTCGGAACACTCAAGTATAGTTTTAGAGACAACTGCTGCGTCGTTAATGTCTGCCACGGTCTCAAATTGAAAAATATTTTCAGAGTTTCTGTCATCCGCTCTCTCGGATCATATCCGCTCGCCTTCCATTCATCGTGACTCAGCGCCCTTTGAATCTGTTCTTTTTGATGGCCGCTGGCTTCCAGCCAGATTCCGACTCTGGGTTTTCTCTGAATTTTCCCCAGATTATTTTGCTGTAAAAAATCATTGAGTTCACCTAAGCGATTCCTGACAGACTTCTCTGAAAGTCCAATTTCCTGTGCAATTTTTCCCGTTGCCAAAATATTCCCGTCTGCAATACAATCAAAAATCTGTTTCATATAAAATTTATCTTTTGAACGTTTCATCTTTCAGGTTCCTTTCCGTACGAATGAACTTTGATTCACACCTCCTTTATTAAGATAAATTTAGTATAGCATGAAACTTTTTCTTCTGATTATTAACAACGGGCTTTTTAATACGGCATATTTTTTCTGTTCTCAGACAGATTTCTTTTCCTCCGACAATCTCAAAATCCTCTGCAGCAATTCTTCCGAGTACACTCTCCCGCCTTCCATATAGGCAATGCTTTTCTTACCTCCCGCCTGAATTTTCAGAGATTCCGGCGCAAAAAAAACATCTGCATACTCTGCCATGGAAAGATCAAATATACTGTCTCCCGCGGCAAAGATGCAGTCAGCTTTTGCATAATTTTGAAACCGTTTTACTGCCATTCCTTTGGTCAGTTTTTTCGGCAAAACATAAAGTTTCACCCCATGGGCAAAGATATCCACCTTCCCTTCGTCTAAATATTTTTTCAAACCATTCATGGACGCTCTTGGCTTTTCACTTTTCGTAAACACAAACAGCTGTTCAATCAATCTGGTATCCAAAATTCTGTTGGAGTCCTTTTCCAAAAAAAATTGTGCTTTCTCAAGCTCCTCCTGACAGTCTTTTATTAAATTCAGGGATTCTTGATACCATTCTTTTTTTATCTCTCCTTTTTCCAGCAAAATCCCTCCATTGCACACCAGCGCATATTCCGGTCGTCCAATGGTTAAATCAATCCTCTCATATTGTTCTATGGTTCTTGTGGTTGTGGGAACAACTAAAACATTCCGATTCACTTTCTTTAATAATTCCACCGACTGTTCGGTCATAAAGGAAACTTCCCTTCCCTGATACATTTCGACGCATCGTTTGCAGTCTCCAATTTCATGTTTGCAGGAATAAATTAAAGTATTATCTAAATCTGTATGAAAAACAATCATCTTCTCTCTCCTAATATAAAACAAAGCGGACAAATCCGCCTCCAAAACTTTCTGAATATCATAAAAAATACGGCAGAACCCTCTGCCGCATTTTCTCTATTTTTTATGAATCAAAGACTTTCGGATCAAATCAATCGGGATCATAGTTGCCGCCAACACAACGGTCACAATCCAGCCTGTGACTCCAAATGGAACACAGCTAAACATATTTCCAATCCACTGAAATAATTCCAACGGCACAACGCCCGCATTGACAATCAAAAACTGTACTGCAATGATCAAAAAGAACACCTTCAAAAATCCGGGATTTTCATTCAATCCTTTGAAAATTCCAAAGCCCTCGTCTCTTACATTGAATCCATTAAACAAGGCACTGACAATAAACAATACAAAGTATGCTGTTAAATGCTGCTGTTCATTCTCAAAAAACTGATCGAAAAACGGAAGTTTTAAAAATACAAAACTTAAAACGGTCAGCCACGCTCCCATAAAAATAATCTGTTCCATCATGCTTCTGCTGACAATGCTCTCATCTCGTCGTCTCGGAGCTTCTTTCATATATTTTTTCAGAGCCGGCTCATTCCCCAGCATAATTGCGCCCAAGCCATCCATTACCAGATTTACAAAAAGTAAATGTGTAACCTTCAATGGCTCTTCCACGCCAAAGAATGGAGCAATGGCACTGACAACGACTGCAGCTACGTTAATTACCAACTGGAAACGACAGAATTTCAAGATATTATGATAGATCGTCCGTCCATACCAAATTGCATCTTTAATTGAAGCGAAGTTATCATCTAAAATGACAATTTCTCCTGCTTCTTTTGCTGCTTCTGTTCCACTTCCCATTGCAAATCCCACATCGGCACGTTTTAACGCAGGCGAGTCATTGACTCCGTCCCCGGTCATTCCAACCACAAGATTCATTTCCTGGCACAGCCGGACCATTCTGGACTTATCTGTCGGAAGGGCTCTTGCAATCACCCGAATATCAGAAATAATTTCTTTGACCTGCTCATCGCTCATCTCATTTAACTGTGCAGAAGAAATGGCGCGGTCGGATTCTGACGTTAAGAGCCCCGCGTCCTTCGCAATGGCTTTTGCCGTCTCCAGACGGTCTCCGGTAATCATAACGACCTGAATTCCTGCATTCTGCACTTCCTTAATTGCCTGTTTTGCAGATGGACGAACATCATCTCGAATTCCAGCGAATCCTATGATGACAACATCCTCATGAATTTTATTTTCCTCCAGATGACGTTCGGAATAACCAAATGCCAAAACTCTCATTGCCTTTGATGCCAGATCGTCAATCTTACGGTTCAGCGCTTCGGAATCAATTTCCTTGATCTCTCCATCATGATCTAAATATTTTGACGCAGCTTCCAGCAAACGCTCCGGCGCTCCTTTGTAAAAAGTTTTTCCGAGATAATCAATTCTTGCCTGACTGAACTTATTGGTAGAGTTAAAGCCCTGCATCTTGGAAATCTTACACTCTTTATCTTCATCCAGCAAATGAAATGTTTCTTCTCCCAGAAACTTTAACAGCGCCTGATCTGTTGCATTTCCTCCGATCACTCTGTGCTGTGCGTCAAACATAGACTGCGTATTCTTTCCAATTGCCAAATCCAGCAGCCCTTTGACCTTCCCGTGATTTTTCAATTCATCCAGCGCGATTGATTTTCCGTCTGCGGTGAAGAAATCCACCACCTCCAGCTGTCCTTTTGTAATGGTTCCCGTCTTATCGCTAAATAGAATATTCAGAGAACCTGCCGTCTCAATTCCTTCTGCTTTGCGCACCAATACATTGTGGTCCAGCATCTTGCTGGTATTTTGCATCAGCACAAGAGAAATCATCAATGGCAGACCTTCCGGCACTGCACAGACAATAATTACAACAGCCAGTGATACCGCATCCACCAGATCTTTTATAATTTCCGGCGCTCCCATTGCAAAATAAACCGATGGTCCGCCTGCCGATATGATAAAATAAACAAAATAAAGCACTGCAATCACAACGGCTCCGATATAGCCGAATTTTGAAATCTGATCTGCAAGCTTTGACAGTTTTACTTTCAGAGGGGAATCCACATCATCCTCCTGCATTTCTTCTGCCATCTTGCCCATCATAGTTTTGAGTCCCACTCTCTGGACTTCCAAAACTCCTTCTCCGTCAAAAATCACCGCCCCGCGGAATAAAGAATGTGCATCCACAAATGTATCGCCTGTGACATCCTCCGGAATTTTCATACCTGCCGACGCCGCAGTCTTCTTACATTCCTCTGCTTCTCCATTCAGCACAGAATTATCGACCCGCAAATCTCCTGAAATCAGTACGCCGTCTGCCGGAATTTTGTCTCCGGATTGAAGAAGAACCAGGTCTCCTACTACCACTTCGTCAACCTCAATCACCGTAACAACACCGTTTCGATAAACCTTACACTGATCCTTTTTGGTATTCTCTTTTAATTCCCGATATTTTGTATCACTGGAAACTCCTGTTTTTGCAGTCACAAATGCAACAATCAGCACTGCCACAATCGTTCCTGCCGGTTCATAAATTTCTGCATATCCAAAAAAGAACATTACAATCATCAACGCCGCAATAAACAGCAAAATTTTGATCATTGGATCTTTGAATGTCTCTTTAAACTCCTGCCAAAAAGTTGTAGGTTCCGAATCCGGAATCTCATTCGACCCGTATTTTCTCCGCGATACCGCAACTTCATCATCTTTCAGTCCATTAAAATTCATAGTAATTCCCTTTTCTATTTTTGTTTATCTACCCAAAGCGTCCCCTTATTGATACCTTTTTGCCAGCGCATCAATGTCTGCATCTTTGGTACCCTGTCCGATGGCATTAAATTTCCATTCCTCATTATGACGATAAATTTCTCCGAAAACCATCGCCGTCATGTCGGAATAATCATCAGTTAGATTATATTTGCAAATCTCCTGATTGTTTCTTGCATCCACCAGACGGATAAATGCATTTTCAATCATTCCAAAATGCTGCTTTCTCTTCACTGCACGGTAAATATTTACCACAACTACAATTCGGTCGTATTCTGCCGGAATCTGATCCAAATCTACAATGATCTGCTCATCATCTCCGTCTCCTTCTCCGGTCAGATTATCCCCCAAATGCTGGACAGTCCCGGATTTATGACGGAGATTTCCAAAGTAGACAATGTCACGTTTATTGGATAATTTCCCGTTTTGCAGAAGAAATGCGGTCGCATCACAGTCAATGGACGCTGATTTAAAAAGGGAAAATCCCTTCGCTCTTCTCACCTCATCCCATCCAAGACCTACAACCACTCTTGAAAGACCTGCGCTTTCTTTGGTCAGACTAACCTTCTGACCTTTTTGCAAACTAATTGACATGGCTCTCCTCCTTATGCTACTTCAATTCCATAGTGCGCACACAATGCAGCCAAACCGCCCTGGAATCCACTTCCAATGGCATTAAATTTCCACTCGCCGTTATGTTTGTACAGTTCTCCAACAACCACCGCTGTTTCGATGGAGAAATCTTCTCCCAAATCATAGCGGATCAGCTCCTGTCCTGTTGCCTCGTCTACAATGCGAATAAATGCATTGGATACCTGACCGAAATTCTGACGCCGCGCGTCTGATTCATAAATTGTTACGGTAAACGCAATCTTGGAAATGTTTTGCGGAATTTTCGACAGATCAATCTGAATCTGCTCGTCGTCTCCGTCTCCTTCTCCGGTTAAATTGTCTCCCAGATGTTTTACAGATTCACTTTCATGAACCAGATTTCCGTAGAAAATAAATTCTTTGTCTGTCGGGCATTTTGCACTGTCATCCTGCATAAACGCCGCAGCATCCAAATCAAAAGACTCGCCGGAATCAAATGCATTTACATCCCATCCAAGACCTACCATAATATTTTTCAGTCCCGGATTCCCTTTCGTAAGACTCACTTTCTGTCCCTTCGTTAAATTAATTGGCATAATCAATTACCTCCTTATTGAATTCGCCTGATTGGGCGTATGGTACATTTTATGAAATTCCTCTTTCATTGTCTGCAGTCTTACCTGATCTTCCCTGCGCTGCTTTCTGGCATTTTCCTGGATCTGTTTTGTCTCGTCAATGCCATTTACAATGGTACGCCATGTTGTCTCTAAAGTCTCTATTTTGATTGAGCTTCCTGAAGCCATTCTGGCAATCATCTTTGACTGCTCTGCCGTATTCCTTGCATTTTTAATTAACATTTCATTGGTTTTCGCATCCAGCTCTGACATAGCCTCCGCCTGAATTTTCTGACGTTTGAGCATAATCGCCTGAGCCAGTGCCTGCTTAAATACCGGCAGCGTTACAATAAAAGCTGAGTTGATTTTCCGAACCAGATTCATATTACTAAATTCCATTGTTTTAATCATCGGAATTGACTGCATAGCAATATTTTCTGCGGTCCGCAAGTCCTGTGTTCTCTGTTCCAGCATCATCAGCGCCTGCTCAAGATTTTGAACTTCAAACTGCAGGGAATGATCCTCACTTGTCTGCAGTTCCTGACGTTTCTGCTCAAGATAAGCTTCCAGCTCCCTGCATCCCTGCTCTCCTGCCAGAATATACTTCACCAGCTGGTGATAATATCCCACATTCGCCTGAAACATCTCATCCAATTTGCGATTGGTCTGTTTGATCTCTGCTTCATATTGCTTTAATTCCACATAGATCTTGTCGACCTCATCTCCCATTGTATGATACTTTTCCAGAATTTTATCCAGCTGTTTTTTTAGATTTTGAAAAAACTTTCCAAATAATCCCGGCTTTTCTTTGATCTCTTCAATATCAAACTTGGACATTACTTTCGCCAGTGTATTTAAAAGCTCTCCCGTATCATTTAACTGTGACATATTGACGCTGTTTAACACCACGTCCGAAGCTCTGGATACCTCATCGGCTGCCTCTGCCCCAAAGGAAACGATACTCTCCATATTGAAAACCTCAATCTGGCTGCAAAGTGCGTCTACCTCCGGTGAATTGGTCAATTCCGCATTCATTTTCTGACGATCTTCTACGATATCATAAGCTTCCGGCTCATTGATCGGTTCCGATACTGCCGGCTGCTGCGCTCCCGGCTGTCCAAAATCTAATCCCATACTTAATTCCCCCGTTTAAATATTTTTTCTTTCCATGATAATAACGCTGCTCTTCCCCGATCTGCCGATAAATCCGGCACATTCAGGTCATATAAATATTCTCCAATCTCATGTTCTTCCATGATATTTTTTTGAAAAAAACCTTCGACACTTCGATATCCAGTGGGAACAAAAAACAGTACGTCAAATCCAACCAAATTTAAGAATGCCGTTAAAATGCTGTCTTCCAAAGAAAGGCACTGTTCCGTCGTGTGGACAATCATAATCTTTGGATTCTTTTTGGTAAAATCGAATTTTTGAATCAGCTGAAGCAACTGTTTCGGCAAATTCAACACGGTTGAAAGAATGGTATATTCCGTACCATTTTCAAAGGTACCCTTTATGATCTTCTGGTTGATCAAAAGCTCCAGTTTCTCCAATATATGATTCTGCATTGCTTCTCTTAAAAAACCATATGGATACAGGCGGTGATCTTTGATCCTTTTCTTTTGAAGCCTTCCATCTTTCAGAAACTCCGTCACATTCATCTTCTGAGAACTTCTTTGCGGTCCCTGAAACCATGGAAGCTTTGTAACCAAAACGGTATCTGCAGTATTCAGATTCCGAAGCTCCTCCCAGTACCTTGCTAAATCTCCGTCCTTTACTCCGGATATTTTACTGCAAATTACAGGCATTGTAACAACTTCCTGAACCACCTGAAAATTCGGCCGGTATTTCAGTTCTTCATCCCAAAGAAGACGAATCTCTTCATACATTGTCTGAAGATTCACCACATTGGCTTTCTTATGCTGTCTCTCTCTGTACATGCCGGAATCCTGATACATCAAAGTATCCAATTCCCGCTCTGCATAATATGCAGCGGTCCCCATGCGCAACATTGCATTTTCTGTAGGAAAACTCTCTGCCTCCATCGACTGATCGTAATGGAGTTCCAGCAGCTCCGGCGCCTGAAGACAGCAAGGATGACTCTGGTCCGGAACAAAAATCAACAAATCTGTGGGAAGCTTCGATAAAAATCTCAAAAACAATGCCTCATTTTCATTCCGGCATCCCCCGAAGTCAATCACACAGGCAAGTTCCGGCAGCTTCCATCCCTGAAACAGAATCTTTTGGTATCTCCGAATCCAGCACAGAAGATAAACGGCTTTGTTTGCAAGTCGTTGAAGGTTGCCCTGCTCTTTTTCAAACTTCTCCATCATTATATCAATAAACGTTTGATTTATCAATTGCTCCAGCTGCGGATTCTCCCCGCATCGAATATTGCCGGATAAATGGGAGAGCATCTGCTCTATTGTTTTGTAGGGCTGTCTGCGGATTTCCCCAATCTCTTCCACCGATGGCTGTGGAATCGTTTGATCCAGAATCAGAATCTTTCGGCCGGACTGCCTCATCTGTTCATAAAACCGAAACAGATCCTGCATATATGTGACCGGATTCTCCACACCGGTGATTCTCCAAAAGCAATGATAAAATTTATTTGGTTCTGTTCCGCGGCTTCCAACAGGTTCCAAAGCAGCTTCCATCCCCTTTTTTTGACTCCATGTATTGATCTCCCCAAAAATCTGAGGCCGCTCTCCGTAAAGCATCGCTAAGTTCTGACGCCGCTGCTGCTCCTCCCCAAGCTGCCGGATTCCAAAACCTTTCGGAAACGAGCTCATTCCTTCCTGCACATAATCTGTAAAAATCTCTGATATTTGACCGCAGTCTTCCATGGACTCATACTGTAAAAGTATCATATCACAGCCGGCTCTGGAGAGAATATCCAGCATCCGTAATCCGTAATTCCCCGGATCTCTCTCACATAAAATCTTCGGAATCTCCTCTTTTCCCAAAAAGACAAGAATTCGTTCAAATCGATAATACAGCCAGCACATAAACTTAATATAAGCATTCTTTAAAATATTCAGATTTTTTCCCTGTCTGTGCATATCCATCAGACCATCATACATTGCCATTGCAATGCGGTCTCTCTGTTCTTGATCCAATCTTGGAAGCCATCGTTGCAGCTGCTGTAAAAAAAACTTTACATCCATGCGAAATTCAAGTCCCATCATTTCTTCATAGTAAGAAAGATTCTGTTCTGTGGGGTTTGGTATCTTTCCCTCCAAAATCACCCCCCGACGCCTTGTCTCCGAGTAATATTTCATAAGAAAATCCAAGATCTTCTCACTGAACTGACAAAACCGGTACGCATAAACTTCCTTTCCTGTTCTCTCTTTGCTTTTCTTAAAAAAATCATCGAACTCTTTGATTGTTCCACGCTTAAACATCCTCTTGACCCCAACATATGATAACTTTATTTTTCCTCAATCTTTATTTTTAATCTTATCATATTCCAGGGAAAATAACTATCTTTTTGCAAATTTTAATGCTATAATCAATGGTATCATTTAAAGGGGTGTAACTTATGAAAAATTCTGTTTTACATTACAGTGTCGGCGCTCTTTTGTATTGTCCCGCCAACGCTGAACATATCGTAAAATCCTTAATCCACAATCGATTTGGCTCCAACTTTTCTCTGGCCCTTTGTCTGGAAGATACCATTCCGGAGGCCTGCGTGGAAGAAGCATTGCAAATCCTTACCCACTCTCTTTTTTTATTACAGGAAGCTGCCTCGCGGCAGGATTTTTTTATGCCTAAAATTTTCATAAGGGTTCGCAATCCTGAACAAATTCTTACAGTTTATCACAGGGCAGAAGCTTCTCCATTGATTACAGGCTTCATTCTTCCAAAATTTGACCTGGAAAACGCAGATGCCTATCTGGAAGCTGCCCTTTCCGTCCATCGGCTTAGCCCCCGTCCTCTGTACATTATGCCGATTCTGGAAAGTCCTTCTATGATCGACCTTCGCCACCGGTTCGATCTTTTATATTCATTGAAACAAAAATTGGATTCCGTCGAATCTCTTGTATTAAATGTTCGTGTCGGAGGAAACGATCTATGTCATGCTTTTGGATTTCGGCGTCGTTGGGATCAATGCATTTATGATATTTTACCGATTGCAAATCTATTATCTGACATTGTCTCAGTCTTTGGACAAGATTATGTTATTTCCGGGCCTGTCTGGGAATATTACCGCGGCTCCCATTGGGATTATGGCATGAAAAAAGAGCTGGAAAAAGACCAGCTCTGCGGCTTTATCGGAAAAACAGTGATCCATCCAAACCAAATTTCTCTTGTCCATCAAGCCTATCAAGTATCCCGCCAAGATTATGAAGATGCTGTGTCCATTCTTCGCTGGGACCAAACCTCCCACTCCCTTGTCAGCGGAAGCCAGAATCACGAACGTATGAATGAATATAAAACCCACAGAAACTGGGCGCAGAAAATATTATTTCTTTCAGAAGCTTATGGAATTTCAGGGCATGTTGAGGGTTAAAATCCTTCCCATGCCCTGACAGCTTTTACGTATCTGCCATACTTCGGATCAATCCGCATGCCTTATAATGGGTCAGCCGGCAATATTCTACCGGAACCTGCTTCTCCCCTGCAAGCCGCACAATGTGTTCCAAAGACGGATCCTCCTTCCATTGATTGGAAATGAGCACTTTCCATGGAATCCTCCGAAGCAGTACTCTCGTAGTTTCCCCGATCCCCGGTTTTATCAAATTGATATCTTTTATTTTATACTTCCGCGCTAATTCTTCCACTTCCTCCAATCCTGTACCTTCCGGTACCCTCTCGCGGGCCCTCTCCGAATATTTTTGAAATTTTGACTCTATCGCCTGTAAAAATTGCCGGGATAAATCCTGTGCTTCCATCTCCTCATAATAAACAGCCCCATGAAAGTCCTGTTCTTTGATAATATCATCTCTTAAAAATGTTCTGCTGATCAAGCCTGAAACTGTGCAGTTTAAACATGAGCTTGGAATCAGAAGATCCTCATGTGTTCCGCAAAGCTCCGTTAAATTTGCCGGATCCGCCAGCACCGCCAATTCAGACGAAACATCCTGAAATTCTTTCACATCTTTTTCCAGTTCCCGAAAAATAGCTCCTTTTCCAGTCCATCCGTCTACAAATAAAAGATCTTTTGCCTCATAGCGGTCGAGCAAATATTTTATGGCATTTTGATCAATTCCTCTCCCGCGAATAATAGAAATAGAATAATGTGGTATTTCCATTTGATATTTCCAGCGAAAGTATCGTTTCAGCAAGATTCCTACCGGAATCCCGGCTCTTGCTAACGATACAAGAACCACTGTTTTCCCTCGTTTTTTTAAAATCTTGTCTGCCAGCGTACCTACTGCGTCTGCCACCGGATCTGCATAATGCAGCAATGCATTTTCATAGGCTTCCATATATTTTTTTGTAGGAACATACTCGATTGGCAGCATCTCACAGTAATGTCGCCCTGACTGAATCTGCCGTTCTCTCTCTTCTGTTGACTGTGGCTCCACCTGCCCGGTAATATCCTTCAGCAACAGAGTTACATCCTCTTTTTCATAACTGCTTCTCATTTCTCACACCACCTGACTACAATGATATCTTTATTTCCACACTCCTGCAAAGCATGAAGCAGAGTTTTCATTCCTCGATCCGCCACTCCCGGAGCATCCGTGATAACAAGAACCAAATCATATGCTTCAAGTTCATACACATACGTTTTTCGGCTCTCCTCATAGCAGCTGATCAGCTCCCATCGCTCTTTCAGTGGATATTCCGTCTCTCGGCTGACTGCAATGGGACTTCTCGTTGTTGCATGACACTTCACACTCTTTCCCTTTTGTTCCAACGCCGCTCCGACGCACATTGCCGGAAACATAAATTCCTCCGTTCCCAGCACAAGAATTTTTTGTTTTTGACAAGCATCAAGTTCCCGGCAAATCGACTGCACAAGTTCCCCACAAGCCTTTTCATACACTTTTCCCTGTGTCAAATGTCTGGGATTTGTCCATCCTTTCAAAACAATATCCCTGATATATGCTTCATTGACCTGAGATCCTGCCTTATAATAGCTTCCGTCACCTTGATACAGTTCTGCGACGGACCGATACTCTTCATTTTTTGCAGACAGCAGATAGAAACGATCGATCTTCTTTTCCTCAAATCTCCTTTTTGCCGCGGCATCCATCCCATTGACAATCGAGATCACAGAATAATCAAAGTTTTTTTCATACTCTTTTTCAATGACACGGATCGCATTGCAAATGGTATTTCCGGTGGTAATTTCATCCTCTACAAAAATAATACGATCGATCTGATCTTGGATCTGATCAAATTCATTTCTAACAATTTTTTGTTCTGCCGCGTGACTGTGCGCCTCCGAAAAATACAAATATTTTGCCCCCGGAATCTCTTCTCTCGTTGTTTGAATATAGGAAACGTCAAATTGAACAGCCAGCGCTGCTCCAATTGCCGTTGCTGTTTCTGCAAACCCAATCATTAAAATTTTCTCATTCCCATAGCATCCCTCTAGTTTTTGCCCCAGTTCTTGAAACAGTCTGAATGATTTTGTCGGTGACACCGGCACATGCTTTCCCTGAAAACGATTTACTAAAAGATAGTTTCTTTTCGGATTCTTCTCACGCTTCGCTACTGCAATCATTGATGGTTCCATGGCTACTCCTGTTCTTTCTTATCTTACTTCGATTTTTATATTTTACAGATCTCCTTTGGAAATTGTACCATATTTTACGAAGATGGAAAACGCTTCTTTCCCCTTGATTGTTTGAGACATTGATATCTAAGATTCTTTTGACAGAATCTGCAAATATTTTGTCGGCACCCAACTATTGAGCTGCCTGATCAGCGCTTCCTGCTGTCCATTGTTTTTCTGAACCTTGCTTACCGTATACTTTTTGCCAGTATAAGCCGAAGCAACTTTCTTTCCCCTGCTGGCTCCGCCATATACCGCGCCGGATTTGATTTTGACCTTTGCACCTGCTTTGAGTGTGCTAACAACCTTGCTTGCCGTGGAGGTCCCAATGGTCTGATTCAGAATTGCTTCTGCCAGCACTTTACCGATCTTGTCCGCTCCCACAGATTTATACAGCAGATAATCGTCTTTATCATCCACAAAACAAATTTCAAACAGCATCGCCGGCGCTTTGGTGTGCTTCAGATAATACAAACTTTTGGATGTCTTCAGTCCCCGATCGGTAAACCCAAGAGCCTTCATTTTCTTTCTGCACCGGTTTGCCACTGCTTTCTTAGAAGAATTCCAGCTGTACGCCCAGATTTCAAAGCCTCCTACTTTTTTATCTCCTTTTCTGTCGTTCCTGCCGGAATTTAGATGGACCGAATAATCCTGTTTCACACTGTGCGCATTACATTTGGCGCAAATCTTTACCAGCACATCGCTCTGACTTTTCCCATTTTCCACCGTGCAGTCATAGACCGCTGCGCCGCCTTTCTTTAAATACTTTATGATTGCTTTTGCAATTTTCCGGTCCTCTTTGCTCTCATCTAACAATCCCTTTGCCCCGCAGGCAACTTCCCCGAATGGGTTATGCCCTCCATGTACATTATATTTTACCATTATGCTTCCCCCTCCTCTTCTGCTTCCGGCTCTACGTCCTCCACGTCGTTATATTCTGTATCCTGTAGCATAGGATCCTCTAATAAGTCCACTGCTTCTTCCTCCGGCAGTCCGGCAACGGAAGTCAGCAAAGATACCACTCCTGCAAGTGCTGCGGTTCCCGCAACGGTTTTCCAATCTACCGCGGTAATCGTGGCGGCTGCCGGCAATAAAGCCACCGCAGTCTGCGCCATAGTCTTCACAGCTCTCACACCTGCTGCCTTTGCCCATTTTTTTGTATCTACCGATACCTTGAATACACTATTCTGAAACATATCCTTATCCTCCTTAAATCAAATGCCCAACTGCTGCTCCGATCAGTACGCTGATCAGCGCCGTAAGAAGGGTTGTTTTTACTAATTTCCAACTCTCCGCCGGTTCCTGTTCCAGCTTGTCCAGCCGGACACCCTGTATTTTTAATTCCTCCAGCATCTGAGTCAGATTCATCGCCATCTCTTTGACAGAGATCACAAGGTCCTGAATCACTTCATTCTGTGCTTCCTGCTTGTCCATTCGCTTTTCCAGTGAACGAATGTCTTTTCGGTGTTCTGCAAAACGAACTTCAATTTCATTTTCTTCCATAATTTCTCCTTTCAAATTTTCAGTAAACAAAGCGGACAAATCCACTTGGGCTTCCTGCTCCCCAATCTTACGGAGCATTTTTTATTTTGTTAGGAGATCCATCCAAAAGAATTTCCTAACAAAATAAAAATAAGACCTCTCGGTCTTAACATTACAATAAACAGCTAAATTCAGATATAAATACTCTTATTGGAGAAAAAGTTGATAAAATAAATTTAAATAATTCTGTATAACAACATTATATATTCGTGAAACAGAAATTTGACATCTAGTACAAAATATACTGGGCACTTAGTATATACAGTTTTATTTATCAAGAATCTTTAAAATATATGTCAAGCGATTTATATGGATTTTAGTTAGTTTTTTGTTTTTATTTGACTGACTGTATCAATAATGCTTTTTACATTACACGTAGCCATATAAACACAGTAATATAAGGTGGCAAATTTCCGGCATTTCCTGTTCCAGATGCAGCTGTAGCATTATTACTTGGAGTACCTGTATTTCCAGAAATATTATGCGTATGATTAACTGATTGTACTCCTGTATTTGTAATTCTGGACCATGTTGCATTTCCAGATACTCTAGGATACTTATAGGTTGTTCCCCCTACATCTCCAGAATCCGCACCTGGTGATTCATCTGTAACAGGCCAATATTTGCAAGTAGAACTTCCTGTCCCGTGTGTGTGTGTGATACACTTTGTACTCCAGATATCAGATTAATTACATGTGTATGGCTGCTCATATTATGACTATGATTTTGTAAATCTTTATGCCCACCAATTTTCTTTATGCCATTAAAACTACCATCGTTTTCATCTACACCTACCAATGTACGTCCATTGGCAAACCGTTCCCAAGTTCCACCGAAAATGTTTCCAGGATTTGTATTGTTTACAGAAACATAAATACTTCCCACTGGATAAACTTTTTCCAGTAAATCTGAATTTAGCTTTCTTATTTTATCTCCATTTATTTTTCGCATTACATTGATTCTAAATAATACAATTAATTTCTAATGATAAATTTTTGTACAAAAACAAAACCTCCC
>NZ_BAAJCL010000021.1:0-24606 GCF_057535655.1 Anaerostipes stercorihominis
CATGCCTCTTCCTTGAATTCGATACTGTACGTCTGTGCCATAATTCTTCCTCCTGACTTTCTGGATAGATTATACCACTCGTTCTATGTGTCTATCAAATGGGGTATAAGGCAATGTGTATCATAAGTATTTTGATGATGTGCTGATACTGTTAAAGACTGGACTTCGTATCTCGGAACTGTGCGGATTGACAATCATGGACGTTGATTTTAACCATGAGGTTGTGATTATCGACCACCAGTTACTAAAGAGCAAGGAACAAGGCTATTATATTGAAACGCCTAAAACAAAGAGCGGAACAAGGCAAGTACCGTTGAGTGAGGAAACAATCAAAGCATTTCAACGATTGATGAAGAAACGCCCAAAGGCAGAACCATTTGTGATAGACGGACGGGGCAACTTCCTATTTGTCAATCAGAAAGGCAAGCCCAAAGTTGCCATTGATTACAACGCCTTATTTGTCCGTATGGTAAAGAAATACAACAAGCACCATAAGGATAACCCCTTGCCACATATCACACCGCACACGCTACGCCATACGTTCTGTACAAGACTGGCAAGCAAGAACATGAACCCGAAAGATTTACAGTATATCATGGGGCATTCAAATATCAGTATCACAATGAACTGGTACGCTCATGCGTCCATAGATACCGCAAAATCAGAGGTTCAGCGTCTAATTGCATAGAAGTATTTACCACGATTTTAACCACGTTTGATAGCGAAAATATAAGAAGATAGACCTAGATATGTGAGGTTTACCACAAAAGCAAAATGCCCGTAGAGCCGATAAAATAAGGCTTTGCGGACATTTAAGAAGATATAAAAAGATAGTCAAAAAGACATATATAATTTATATAAGAAACATTTGCCAAATTAATTCTTTTTTTATGTTTACTTAATGAAAACCAGTACATTTTCACCGATAATTCCATTGGATAATGCCCACTTGGATCTGTATAGTTCACCGGATTATTGGCACAATACGCATACAAATGCCATGTGTCCGGTTCGTTTGTCTCTCCTCGATAGGTATCCTCTGTTAAGAATCTTCCATCCTCCGGGTTATAATATCTTGCATTTAGATAATACAGCCCTGTGGTACTGTCATAGATACCTCCGGTATAGCAGACTTCATTTCCTGCCTTGTTATCTCCATGGACTGTTGTCTCTCCAAAATCAGTATATTCATAAGAGGCGTCCACGCTTCCATCTTCTTTCATAAGAGTGGTGGTACTTCCCTGGATATCTTTATGATACGTATAATATACAGCGCCCTTTTCCTCATACCGCTGGGTTCCGATGACATTCCCTTCCAGACCGATCAGGTTCTGACCGGTCTGACTGCCGTTTCCGTCTGTCGTATAGGAGACGGTTCCATCCTGATAATAATAATTAATGGTCTGATCTCCCTCGATTTTCTGAATCCTCTGTCCCTCTCCGTTATAAGTATTTCTCTGAATCTGTGCAGTGGTTCCGTCTTTGGTGACAGAGACTTCTTCCAGACGGTTCTCGGCATCATATGCATAGTTGAGTGTCTTTCCGGTCTTCGTACTCTTTACCGCTGTCTGATTTCCATTGGCATCATAAGTATAGTCCTTCACTTCATCGACTGCAAGCCCCTTTGCGGTCGTTGCCCGCTGTATCTGATCCAATCCATTGTAAGTATAGACTGTCTTTTGACTTCCATTATCCTCACTTAAGCGGTTTCCTGCCGCATCATAGGTATAGGTGATGGTTTCTTTCTGATCCTCCTTCCTGTGATCTGTAGTTACGGTTTTGGTCAGACGTCCCTGACTGTCATAAGTATACTCCTTGGTTTGATGGATTTTTTCCTCTTGCTTGGACGGAGCATCGTTTTTCTCCGTTTTTTTAACGATATTAGAATTCTTATCGTATTCATAAGCATAAGATTCCAGAACTTTTTCCGAATCGGAAAGATCAGTATACACCATTGTTTTCACACGGTCAAAGGAATCATAGGTGTAGATTCTCTGGATGGTTTTATCTCCATTTTCCAAAGGATTCTGACAGTCTTTCATCTGACGAATCTTTCCATAGGAATCATAGGCATAGCTTCTTAAGGTCTTTTCCGTTATATTAGTACCGGAGGTTCTTTCTGCCTTCACCGTCTGAAGCCATCCGTTCGCATCATACACATAGCTACAAGACAAATACTTAATAACATCTTTCCATAACTTTTTCGTTTCATTATAATTTTCCTCCCATCTCCTTATGTTCCATCAAATCCGACTTCAAATCAAACAACTATATATATCAACTCATTGATACAATTAGTATAACATTTCATTGTATCAAATCAAGAACAATTTGAGTTTTCGTCAGGCTGCACAATGACTTATTCACACTTTTGTAATCATTTAAAAAACTATTTTTTCACTGGCCGCTGACCCGCGCATTACCGCCATTTCCCCATGTTACATTTTTGATATTTTATTCATAAATTTTTAAAGTTTTTTCGCATTTTCGGCACTTTTTTGTGCCCCTTTTTTCTGTTTTATACAACATGCATAACTATAAGAAAATTTTTTAGATATTTTCCACAAATGTTTAAAAAATCAGGAAAGATCTGTCGATACACAGACTTTTCCTGATTTTCTCTTTCATTATTTGGAGGATTTTTTATAAAACGGTGCGATCTGATCAAAAGATTTTCGGAGCTGGTACTGGAAATTATTCTCTTTTACCACATTTGTTTTTTGCGTCACAAATCGATTTAATTTTTCCATATACTCATCTTCTGTAACAGAGCCCTCCGCTACATAGGTTAATCCTTTTTCCCAGCTTGCCGTTAATGTGGGATTGAGCAGAGATCCAATGGAAACACTCACCACATTTACAATCATCTCTCCGGTCAGCGTCGGAGTCACGATCTGAGTTTTTTTATTCAAAGCAATATATTGGTTGGAAATTAGCTTTTTTACAATCTCAGCGCGGGTTGCGCTGGTTCCGATGCCGCTTCCCTTAATCTGTTCTCTTAAATCTTCATCCTCAATTAACTGTCCGGCATTTTCCATCGCCAGAATTAATGATCCGGAATTATAACGCTTCGGTGGTGTTGTTGTTCCGTCTTTGATCACATGTTCTTTGATCGGCAGCTCCATGCCCTTTTTCAAAGATGAAATAGCTGCAATCTGCTCTGGGGTCAACGGCTCCTCCTTTTTGTTTGACGGAATACCGGTTACTTTCAGATATCCCGGCTCTTTTAATATTTTAAAAGTAGCAAAAAAGGATTCCCCTTTCGTTTTCGTCTCTAATTTCATTTTCAAATATACAGCCGGCGGCATAAAAATACTTAAAAATCTCCGGCAGATCACATCATAGACCTTCTGCCCCATTGGGGAGATCCCGGAAAGATTCCCTACAGCCTGCCCGGTTGGAATAATTGCATAATGATCGGTAATCTTTTTATCATCCACATACTTTGTTTTGGAAAGTCCCTGATAGCTTTTCTGATCAAGGATCTCTGTGACAAATCCCGCCAGCGGTTCATACGCAGACAATCCGCTGATATTTTTCACAATCTCTTTGCTGACTGCCGTAGACAATACTCTTGCATCCGTCCTTGGATACGTCACCAGTTTTTTCTCATACAAATCCTGCACTGTTTTCAGCGTCTCATCCGGACTTAATTTAAACCTTTTAGAGCATTCGTTTTGGAGTTCTGCCAGATTATAAAGCAACGGCGGATTCTTTTTTTCCTGCCGTCTGGAAAAAGATTCCACTACAGTTTTTCCGGATGCGTCAGTCTCTATGTATTTTACAAAAGCCTGTGCTTCCTTTTTCTCTAAAAAACCGTTATCTTTATATAATTTCGGAGACTGGAAATAGGCAGATCCTTTCACCGCCTTCCATTCTGCCTCCACCTGAAACCCCTGACAGTCAAAATGCCCTAAAACACGATAAAATGGTGTTGGTACAAAATTTCGGATTTCCCGTTCTCTCTTCACAATCATTCCCAAAACACAGGTCATAACACGTCCAACAGCCACCACAAGACTTCGTTTCTGATTTAAGTAATTTCCTAAAGTCCATCCATATTTTAAGGTTAACACTCTGGAAAAATTAATTCCCATTAGATAATCTTCCTTTGCACGCAGATAGGCTGCTGCTGCCAGATGGTCATACTCACTTAAGTCTTTTGCTTCTTTTACACCTCTGATAACCTCTTCCTTGGTCTGAGAATCAATCCATACTCTTTTCTTCGTCTTTTGACTGCTCACTTTTGCCTCTTGATCTACCAGCCGGTAGATATATTCTCCCTCGCGCCCGGAGTCTGTACAAACATAAATTGTATCAATATCTTCCCGATTTAACAGGGAAGATACAATATCAAACTGCTTTTTTACAGACGGAATGGTTTCATACTTATAATCATCCGGAATAAACGGCAATGTGTCTAAATCCCATTTTTTAAGCGACGGATCATACTGATCCGGATAAGACATGGTCACAAGATGTCCTACACACCAGGTAATCACCGCCTGATCGCCCTCCATATATCCGTTTCGATTTTTCGCATTTATATTCAATGCCGCCGCAAATTCTCTGGCAACACTTGGTTTTTCTGTAATAAATAATGACTTCAAATCGCTACCTGCTTTCCAAAAACTTTACAAAACATTATAACACAGGACCCGCTGATGTGGTATAATGAATTCAGCCAAAAAGCAGGAAAGGGTGATTTTATGAGTTTAGAAAAAGCGACACAATTAAAGGCAGAAACTATCATTAAGAATCTTGAAAAACGTAATATTCAAGGAATCTACTGCCCTACCAAAAAAGAGGCATTAACCCGGGCATTGTCCTACATAGAAAAAGGATCTGTCGTATCCTGGGGCGGTTCCATGAGCATCCAGGAAATCGGTCTGCGAGATGCAGTGATATCCGGTGATTATCAGGTAATTGACAGGTCTGTGGCAAAAAATTACGAGGAACAGCGGGAGATCTTCTCAAAAGCAGTCCTCGCTGATTACTATCTGATGAGCTCCAATGCCATTACTTTAGATGGAGAGTTAATTAACATCGACGGTACCGGAAACCGCGTTGCCTGTCTTTCCTATGGACCAAAGCATGTCATTATGATTGTCGGCATGAATAAAGTGGTAACGAATGTACCGGACGGTGTAGCAAGAGTCCGCAATATGGCAACACCCCCAAATGTATTGCGCCTCGGTCTTACAACTCCATGTTCTATGACCGGACGGTGCGGAGACTGCTACGGAGACAGCTGTATTTGCAGTCAGATTGTTGTAACCAGACGCCAGAGCGCAGCAATGAAGGACCGAATCAAAGTAATTCTGGTCGGAGAACCCTTAGGTTATTAACTTCCTTTTAAAACCATATCAGAATCTTAGGATTCTGATATGGTTTTTCATTGCATTTTTATCACAATCATAGTAAAATTTACTTAAATTCTTTGTTTTTCGACTTATTTTTATAACATTTTTGATTTTTTGGAGGTTTTTTCCTATGATTGATAAATCAAGTAATACAAAGTCAATTTACTCTCTTCCCCGCCGTCCTTTATCTGCAGATCAGCCCTTTCATATGACAGAACTTCATATGCACAGACTTCCGGGCAACCGTATTTTTCCCCACTGGCATGATGATTTTGAACTTCTCTATATTATTTCCGGAAAGATGGAATTTCATCTCCGACAAAAAGCATATTTGATTTCTGCTGGAGAAGGCCTGTTCTTAAATTCCGGTGAACTTCATTTTCTGCATGCATATCAGTCGTATGACTGCCACTTTGTAATTTACCGAGTCAGTCCTCTGCTGTTTACTCAGACAAGCCAAAGCCCTATTTACAAAAATTATATCCATCCAATGGTATCCAACCCTTCTTTTGGTTTTCTGCCCTTAGTTCCAAGAGTACCATGGCAAAAATATATTTTAGAGACCATGAAAAAAATGATACAGATCTGTGACACGAAAAGTTTTGGATACGAAATCAAGATTCAGCATTTTATCTATGAAATTTTCTATTATATTTTTCAAAATATCCCGGCACAAAAAGAATTAACCCAAAGAGAGCTTCGTGATCTGAAACGAATAAAAGAAGTTCTTTCTTATCTCCATGAAACTTTAAAGGAAAAGCATCGGCTGTCAGATATCGCAGATTTTTGCCATCTAAGCAGCAGTGAATGCTGTCGTCTTTTTCAGAGAAGTTTAAGGCTCAGTCCCATGGAATATTTAAATCAACATAGAATTTTTGAGAGCTTTTCTAAAATTTTAGAACATGAAATGAGTATGGGCACAATCGCAAAAGAAGTCGGCTTCTCAGGAAGCAGCTATTTTTCTGAAATGTTTAAAAAAACCTTAGGGATCACTCCCAGAATGTTTTATAAAACATTCTCTTAATTCCTAAAAAGGCTGCCTGCAATTTCTACAGACAGCCTTCTTGCTTCAAACAATATCATGAATTCTGATCCCATTCGCGAAATGCGATAAACTTCGTCTTCCACAGCAGGGAAAGCGCCGGAACCAGTACCCATGCCAGTTTCGTTTTCTCCTGAACAAAAAATCCCAGATGAAACGCCCCTGCAAACTGCAGAATCAACGCCAGCATATATATTACAATCAAAAAATATGCAACTGCATAGGAAGAATATACTTGCTGCTCCAGTTTCCGACTGAAATAAAAACGATCTGCAGTTAAAGAAATTACAGAAACCACAGCGAGTACCAGATTGATTACCTGATACTTTGCATCGCTTAAATCATTGAAATATGTAAGAATCGCACCTAGAAACAAAAAAATCTGCACATACCACAATAGTTTCTCCTGTTTTTCATATTGAGTTCTCATCTTAAAACCTCTCTCTTCCTTCCGTTATCATTAATAATGGATAAAACATGGATCACCTATTTTTGTCAATCGGTACACTGCTTCCGCATCAGACAGCGTCAAATTGATGCATCCGTGAGAACCTGCAGTTTTATAATAGGTCGGAGACCAGCTTCCCCAATCTCCCCGGCTGCTGTAATGGTATCCTGTTCCGGTCCACATAATTCTTGTCCAGTATCTGGTCGGGACGCTATAATCTGCTCCGGTCAATGTTTTGGTAAGTTTCTTTTCTTTAATATCATAAACGCCGGTTCTTGTAATCCGGTCTGGGGTTGCCTTTCCGGTAATACAATTCGTGCTGAAGACAAGCTTTCCTTTTTTATAAACGTAGACCATCTGTTCTGTCAGATCAACCTCGCTGTAATTTTGTGTATCCCAGTCATTTTCTTTCTTGTTGTAATCCATTCGATAGCCTTTATGACTATATACCGGCTTTAGAGTCGTCAGCAGGGCTTTCTGATTTTCTTCATTTGGTTTCTTCTGGTAGGCTTTGACGTTGCTTTCCTCCGGAGACTTTTTCAAAATCTTCATCGTCTGACTAATTACCTTATCGTAATCAATCCTCCAGCCGTAATCACCACCGCTTACTTTTATCTTTTTCCCGGAGTGGGTTTTAAAAGTACGGGCAATCCCCTGAGTTTTATATTTCAAGCAAAAGTCTTCCAGCCATTTTTCCACGGAAGATTGATTGATTTTCACTGTATGTTTTTTAGTATTGACTTTAATACAGTCTTTCAGGGTTTCCGGTCCCAGAGTTTCCTTTACATTATTTCCCATATCCCATTGAATCCAATGCAGAAGATAATTATTATAAGTCTTCTGCATTTCTTTCAATTCTTTATCATTTTCATACAAGCCCGGTTTTTTGTATACTTCAGGATATGCATCCTGATCTTTAAGATTCAGCGTACCACTCAGAGATTCCACTGCCTGTGCTGCCACAGCTCCAAAAACTTTTGTATTCAGAAGATTCCCTTTGACTTCCTTCTGAATCACTCCGTATTGTTTCTTTTCAGAATATACAATCGTAGCATCCTTAGGTTTTACAATGGAATACTCCTTACTTCCGGTTGTTAACACCGATTTTTTCAAAAGATTCTGCAACTTTTTCTCTGAAAATGTGACTGCAGTTACATTTGTCTTATTTTTCCCGCTAAAGAATGAGGTAATTACACTCTGATTATGTTGTGCATTATAAGCATTCTTTACTTTATCTTCGGAGGTAAAGGCAAGATCAATTTCCTGTCCGGTTATGGTATCTTCTCCCTGATCTCGTCCCTTGATCTTTAGTTGATAAGATGCAATGGAGTCCTTCACTTTTTCAATGGATTCCTCATATTTCATGCCTGAAACATCCACTTTGTTAAAGGTACTTCCCGGATACCAGCGATCCTGATAATATGTATGAACGCCAACAGCAGTCCCGATGATGACAGCTGCGGCGATTCCTCCAATGATTCCCCCCTGTTTTTTTGTAATCCTCATGAAGTTTTCTCCCTCCAAAATGTAAAATCAGCAAATGCCGATTATTCATATAATGGATATTTGTCTGTTAATCCAGTTACCAGCTTCTTCGCTTCTTCCAGCTTCTGATCTAATAAAGTCAAACGGATTGCCTTTGCGATCACTGCCATATCATCCTCTTTTAATCCTCTGGTTGTCACTGCCGGAGTTCCCAGACGAAGTCCGGAAGTCACAAATGGAGATTTTGGATCATTCGGCACTGTGTTTTTATTACAGGTAATATGAACAGAATCTAAAACTTTTTCTGCCTCTTTTCCTGTTAAATCATATTTTTTCAAATCAAGAAGCATCAAATGATTGTCTGTTCCTCCGGAAACAATATCAAATCCTTCCTGAATCAATGCCTGTGCTAAGGCGTCTGCATTTTTAACCACTTGCTGCATATATTTTTTATAGTCATCAGACAACGCTTCTTTAAAGGATACTGCCTTTGCTGCAATCACATGCATTAATGGACCACCCTGAATTCCCGGGAAAATCGCCTTATTAAAGTTATATTTTTCATTGACTTCGTTACTGCAAAGAATCATTCCTCCACGAGGTCCTCTTAATGTTTTATGTGTTGTTGTCGTTGTTACGTGAGCATAAGGAATCGGGCTCTGATGAAGTCCTGCCGCAACCAGACCTGCGATATGTGCCATATCAACCATTAAAACTGCATCCACTTTATCTGCAATCTCGCGGAAACGTTTAAAATCAATCGCTCTTGCATAAGCGCTAGCGCCTGCAATAATCAGTTTTGGTTTGCATTCCAGGGCAATTCTCTCCACTTCATCATAATCGATAAATCCTTCATCATTGACACCATATGGTACACATTTGTAGTTTTTTCCTGACATATTGACCGGACTTCCATGGGTTAAATGTCCGCCGTGATCAAGACTCATTCCCATGTAAGTATCGCCAAGGTCCATCATCGCAAAAAAGACTGCCATATTTGCCTGTGCTCCAGAATGCGGCTGTACATTGGCATACTCGCATCCGAATAATTTTTTTGCACGCTCAATGGCAAGATTTTCCACCACATCGACATACTCGCATCCACCGTAATAACGCTTTCCCGGATATCCTTCTGCATATTTATTGGTCAGATGACTTCCCATTGCCGCCATCACAGCCTTTGATACAAGATTTTCAGAGGCAATCAGTTCCAAATTGGTTCTCTGTCGAGTTAATTCATGTTCCATTGCTTCCGCAATCTCACTGTCATAATTTTTTACTTCACTAAAATCAAACATGGTTCTCTCCTTCTCTTTATTTTTATTCTTGGAACTGCTCTTTCAGCGCTTCCACCGCGCGTTCCACTCGGCTTTCCTTGATTAAAACAGTAATCTTAATTTCAGATGTATAAATCATATGAATATTAATTCCTTTGTTATACAAAGCTTCGAACATTTTTGATGCCGCTCCGCTGTTGGACATCATGCCTGCACCGACGATGGAGACAATCCCCACCTCTTTGTCACTTAAAATTTCTTCATAGTCTGTCTCTGGAAAAGCATTTTTCAGCGTCACAACCGCATGATCCGCATCCTCTTTTGCCACCACAAAAGAAATATCCTTATTATCCCCATGTCCAATGGACTGAAGAATTAATTCCACATTAATTTTTTCATCGGCAATCGCTCCAAATACTTTTGCTGCAATTCCCGGCTGATTCTTAATTCCCTTGATAGCGATCAGCGCCACATCAGAATTGGACTGAACACCGCTGAATAACATTTTCTCCATTTTAATCTTCCTCCTCTGCCTTGGAAAGTGCAATTCCAAGTTCTTCTAATTGTATTTTATCCACAGCTCCCGGAGCCTCCGTCATAAGACACGATGCATCCTTTACTTTCGGAAAAGCAATCACATCACGAATGCTTTCCTCTCCTGTCAACCACATCACCAGACGATCCAAACCATATGCCAGTCCTGCATGAGGCGGAACTCCAAATTGAAAAGCATCCAAGAGGAATCCAAACCGGCTGTGAGCATCCTCTTTCGTAAATCCCAAAGCATCAAACATCTTTTCCTGAATCTCGTTTTGGTGGATACGGATGGATCCTCCTCCAAGTTCTGTACCATTTAAAACAATATCATATGCTTTCGCGCGCACTTGACCCGGTTTTGTATCCAGAAACTCCAAATCTTCCTCAAATGGCATTGTAAACGGATGATGCATTGCAGTATACCGGTTCTGCTCTTCGCTCCACTCCAGGAGAGGAAATTCCGTCACCCACAAAAACTTATATTGAGACCGGTCAATCATATCGTATTGCTTTGCAATGTGTAAACGAAGGTTCCCAAGAACATCAAATACCACCTTGTCCTTATCGGCTGCAAACAAAAGTAAATCTCCTGCCTGTCCTCCCATCGCCCGAATCAGAGACTGCATTTCTTCCTCTTTCATAAATTTCGCAAAAGATGATTTCACACTTCCATCACTTTTTAACTGAATATAAGCCAGCCCTTTGGCGCCAAATTCTTTGGCAAAATCCACAAAAGCATCAATTTTTTTGCGTCCCAAATCTCCAAGTCCGGAGGCATTGAGTCCCCGCACAGAACCGCCCTGTTCCAATGCACCTTTAAATACCATAAAATCACAGCCGGAAACTATTTCTGAAACATTGATTAATTCCATGCCAAAACGCATATCCGGTTTATCAGAGCCAAAACGATCCATTGCTTCCTTATAAGTAAGACGCGGCATCGGAAGTTCCACATCCACATCTAAAACTTCTTTAAAGACTTTTTGCATCAAACGCTCATTGACATCAATGACATCATCTACATCCACAAAAGAAAGTTCCATATCAATCTGCGTAAACTCAGGCTGACGGTCAGCGCGCAAATCTTCATCGCGGAAACATTTCGCAATCTGATAGTAGCGATCAAAACCAGAGCACATCAAAAGCTGTTTAAAAAGCTGAGGTGACTGCGGCAGACCATAAAATTCTCCCGGATGCACACGACTCGGCACCAGGTAATCTCTGGCTCCCTCCGGTGTACTTTTTCCTAAAATCGGGGTTTCAATTTCTAAAAAGCCTTCATCCCCAAGGAAGTTACGAACAATTCTTGTCACGTGATTCCGAATTCGCAGATTTTTCTGAAGATTTGGTCTGCGCAAATCCAGATAACGATATTTTAATCGAAGCTCATCTTTTACCGTCTGATCTGCATCGATTGGAAACGGAGGAGTCTCAGATTCTGATAAGATTCTAAGGTGATGCACCTGAATCTCAATATCACCCGTCTTTAAATTTTCATTGATGGCAGCGCTCCTTTTTTCCACAGTACCCACCGCTGCAATTACAAATTCACTCCTTAAGGAATTTGCTTTCTCATAATCACCTTCCGACAAAGCTTCTTCATCAAATACTAATTGCAAAAGACCGGAACGATCCCTTAAATCGATAAAAATCAGACTTCCTAAGTTTCTTCTTTTCTGTACCCATCCCATAACCGTCACTTCTGTTCCAATCATCTGTCGATTCACTTCTGTACATCGATGGGATCTGGCCAAACCTGACATTGATTCTGCCATGATATTATTTCCTCCTTCATCTTTTCGCTGACAGCAAAGGCAGAATCCTATGAAACGGTTCTGCCTTTTTTATTTACTCGAGTAATGAGCCAAAGCCCAAGTCTTCTTCAAACCTTTGCCAATGCCGTGAACATGCTCTGCTTTACAAAGCAGACTTCCCCGCATGTTTATGCGTCCGTTCTCACAAGAATCTGTTCAATCTCTGCTGCATAAAGTACATGATAATCTTTATCCGGATACCACTGAGCATCCAAAGATTCCTGTGTTTCTACAAAGCCAGCCGGATCCATCGGCTGCGTATATAACTTCTTACAAATGAAAACAATTTTTGCCTCTTCAAAAAACGGAATTCCATTGGCATCTGTTGGCGTCAGACGGGTTTTTGCAATCTTATCCTCATCTCTGCCTGACACACTTCCTAAATAACTTAGGTCCTTTTTAAAGGTATCGTCATAAAATGACAGGGTAAATGATTCAGACTGATCCACAAATTCCTTTGTATATCTTTGGGGTCTTAGTACAATGACCGCAACATTTTTCCCCCACATTACGCCGAAACCGCCCCAGGACGCAGTCATGGTATTTACCTTTCCTTCCTGATTTTTTGCGGTAACAAGCATCCATTCTTTTCCAATTAAGCGAAATGCGCTCTGATCAAACTCTTCCGGAGCCACAATTGTATATTCACTCATGCGTTGTTATCTCCTTTCTTATGAATCTTTACTTATTATATATGATTTTTCTTTAAATGTCACCACTAAGAGGATGATTCTCATTTTTCTTTGAGATATCGATCCACCTGATCCAGAGAAACAACGGCAGACTCCCCTGTTTCCATGTATTTTACCGTTGCCTCATTTTTGAGAAGTTCATCCTCTCCAATGATCATTGTATTTTTTGCATGGATTTTATTTGCATATTTCATCTGCGCTTTTACACTTCGTCCAAGATAATCGGTCTCTACGACAAAACCTTTGGAACGCAGCTGCGTCACAATTTGATATGCCTTCGCTTTTGCTTTATGACCGAGAATCCCCACATACAGATCCAGATCTCTGGTGCACGGAAGTTCTACTTTTTCCTCATCCAGAAAGTATAAAATTCTCTCAACACCCATTCCAAATCCAACCGATGGCTCGGAAACTTTCCCGTCAATTTCATGAACAAGATTATCATAACGCCCGCCTCCGCATAGAGTAAACCCGTCCTGATTCACAAACTCAAATACTGTTTTCGTATAATAATCCAATCCCCGCACAATTTCTGTATCAACTTCGTAAGGAATTTTCAGTTCATCCAAAAGCTCCTTTAATTCCTCAAAATGCGCTCTGCATTCTTCATCTAAATAATCAATCGTTCTTGGAGCATTCTTTACAATTTTTTTACATTCCGGCACTTTACAGTCAATCACGCGCAGAGGATTTTTCTTCATACGCTCTCTGCAAGTCGGACAAAGCTGATCCTCATAATTCTTTAAATATGTCACCAAAGCCTCGTTGTATTCTTTCCGGCATGTTTCGCATCCGATACTGTTAATATGGAGTTTTGCATCTTGAAGTCCGATTTTTTTAATAAAAGACGACACTAAAGTAATTAATTCTATCTCTGCCAACGGACTCTCTGCCCCGACAAATTCCACTCCAAACTGGTGATGCTGCCGCAGACGTCCGCTTTGAGGTTTTTCATATCGAAATGCCGGCGTGACATAAAATAGTTTGATTGGCTGAGGATCGTTTGCCATTCCATGTTCCAAATATGCGCGAATTGCCCCGGCAGTTCCCTCCGGCTTTAATGTGATGCTTCTGTTTCCTCGATCTTCAAATGTATACATTTCTTTCTGTACAACATCTGTTGTCTCCCCAACGCCTCTTTGAAATAAAACAGTATGCTCAAATACCGGTGTAATAATTTCGTGAATATTATAGGATGCACACAATTCTCGAAACGCCTGTTCTAAATATGTGCGTTGATCCATTTCTTTTCCAAACCAGTCCTTGGTTCCTCTCGGTGCTTGTGTAATCATGATTTTTCCTCCTCAAACTCATCCAAATTTCCTTTTTCAATCAAACTTTCCATTGCCTGAGAAAATGCAACCCTCTGAAAGGCAAGGAACACTTTCATATCAAAATTTTTTACATCATCAATCATCACATCCAATGCAGTCTCCACATCAAATCCCTCTCGATAATCTCGATTGGAAATCAGCGCTCCAAAAATATCACATACATGCATAATCCTTCCGGCTAACGGTATTTCTTTCCCCACCAAATGATGAGGATATCCTGTTCCGTCATAATGTTCATGATGATACAATACGGCATCAAGAACAGCCTGCCGATATCCGCAATCTACCAAAATCGCATAAGCGATTGCCGGATGCATGCGCATATACCGCTTTTCATCCACGGCAAGAATTTCTTTTTCCTTTTCATTCATATAAAAACTCAGTCGGACTTTTCCAAGATCATGGAGCAATCCCGCAACTGCAAGATCATAGCAGGTTTCTTTATCAAGCTCCAATTCCCTGCCCACCAGGTAAGCCAGATTACTAACAATGATTCCATGACTGATTGTTTCTCGAAGATCCGCCTGAATGGGCGTTTCAATATCTGTTCTTCCATAACGGACTGCCATAACAAAACTCCTATCATCTGCTCATCTTTAATTCTTTTCTCTGAATAATTTCATCAATTCGTTTGATATATTGTCTGACATCTTTTAAATTCTCAATGCGGTCTACCAAAGGTTTTCCCTGATGGACAATTTTTGATGAAGTCCCTGCACCAACTGCTATAATATCATGTAATTCCTCCATAATCAAAATATTATAGAGACATTCTTTCTTTTCTTTGGCATACCCGACATTTTCCAAATTCCCTGGAATATTTTTCTGACGATATAAATAATATGGTTCCATCTCCATATCTTTTGCACATTGGCTGGCATATGTAATCATTCCATTATCCGCCCCAAAGCAATAAAATTCTTTCTGGCGGTTCAGCCCGGAAGAACGTTTCAGCGCCAAAGCGTGCACTGTCAGACTTTCGGGGTTCAGTTTTTTGATTTCCTCATAGGTGTGAGTCAATTCTGCCATTCCTTCTCCCGGCAGACCGCAGATCGTATCCATATTAATATTATCAAATCCCAGCTCTCTTGCCAGATAAAATTTCTCTTTTACCTCTGCTGCACAATGGCTGCGGCCAATCAAAGCCAGAGTTTTATCATTCATAGTTTGCGGGTTAATACTGATTCTTGTAATTCCGTACTCCTTCAATATCCGCAGTTTTTCTGCATCCAGGCTGTCCGGGCGTCCTGCCTCAACAGTAATCTCGCGGATTTTCGAGAACGGAAATCTTTGCTCCAGCTGCTCCAAAAGATAAGCCAGCTGCCGACTGTTCAGAGATGTGGGCGTTCCGCCTCCGATATATAAAGTCTGAAGCTCTCTGCTGCCATAGGATCGCTTCACAAAATCAAGCTCCGCACACAGAGCTTGTAAATATTTTTCAACCAGATCTTTGTGAGACTCTATGGAATAAGAGGTAAAAGAGCAATAAAGACAGGTACTGGGACAAAAAGGAATCCCAACATACAGGCTATATCCTTTTTTATACGGCACAGTGTTCAAAAGTGCTCTCTCTTTCTCCACCACTTCGGTACAAAGAACTGCTTTTTCTTTTGCGGTAAGATATTCTTTTTCAAATTTTTCTATAATTTCAGGAGCTGTCTGTTGGTGATTCCATCCATCAAAAGCAATTTTTGTCGGACGAATCCCCGTAAGAGTTCCCCACGGCAGCTGTTTCTTAAGAGCTTCTGAAAGTACGCGATAGATTCCCCTTTTCATTCGGTTCTTAAATTGTTTCTTATTTTCATAATCCCCACAGAGCACCGTTTCATTGATCGCTGCACCTTTCTGATAGAGCTTTATCGTCACCTTCTGATCATCATAAGAAACCTCCAGAATAAAATCATAGATAGAATCAACGCGGCTCGTCAATTCTATCTTCTCTCCCAGCATAAATGCTAATATTAAACTCCGAATATCGTATTCATAAATCGTTTTATTTTGAATCAGACCGATCATAAAAAGCTATTGCAGAAACGGATTGCTTCTGCTTTCCTCCTCTATGGTCGTCGGAGGCGTATGCCCGGAAAAAACTTTCGTCCACGGAGGAAGTGCGAACAGCTTCGTGCGAATCCCCGCCAGTAATGCGCTCAAATCCCCTGTTGGAAAGTCCGTTCTTCCAATGCTTCTTTGAAAAAGAGTATCTCCTGAGATCAGCCATCCATAGTCTGCAAAATAATAGCAGACGCCACCTTTGGTATGCCCGGGAACATGGATACATTTCATTTTCGTTCCAAGAATTTCAACTTCTTCCCCATCTTTCACAAGACAATTTGCTTTCAAAGAAAGGTTCCATCCCATCATAGAGGATAAATTCAGATTTGGATCTGCCAATACCTCCGCCTCATCTTCATGAAGATAAATTTTAAGTTCCGGCTTTTTCTCCAGAAGATAAGGGAGCGCCATAATATGATCAAAATGCCCGTGCGTCAGACAGACTGCCGTAAGATTGAGCTGATTTTGCCTGAAATATTGCCAGATCCGCTCTCCCTCATCTCCCGGATCAAAGATGATTGCCTCTTTTGTCTCCGTATTTTTTATAATATAACTGTTGGTCTGCATCTGACCCAGACACATCATTTCCAATTCCAATGGCCTGTCAAGCTTTAATGTTTCTTTCATTTTCTCACCTATCCTGCTGTTCTCTCAATGTCAATCACGCCCTCAACATTTCGGATTTTTGCAATAATGCGATTTAACTGCTCCACTCCCGTAATATCAAAAGACATACTTAACGTTGCCCTTCCCTTTTTATTATTTGAAACGTTGATTGTAATAATATCAATATCAAGCTCCAGAAAAATTCTGGATACATCCGCCAAAAGTCCTTTCCGGTTATTGGCATAAATATTAATCTCTGTTGTATACGTCTGATTTGTATCTTCTTCACGAACCTGCCATTCTGCCTCAATCAGCCGCTGCCGATCGGACTCCGGCATGCTCAGAAGATTCACACAGTCTGTCCGGTGAATGGAAATACCCCGTCCCCGTGTAATGAATCCTACAATTTCATCTCCCGGAACCGGATTACAGCATTTTGAAAAGCGCACTGCCACATCATCGGCTCCTCGTACAACGATGCCGCCTTTTGATTTCTCATCCTTCTTCTTCTCCTGCGGAACTGCTTCCTGTGTCTTTTTTAAAATCTGTTCGTCCGTCACCTGCTGCTTCTTATGCTTTCGGTCTTCCTCCAGCATTTTATTAACAACCTGGCCTTCTTTTAAACCTCCGTGACCTACCGCCGCACAGACAGCATCCCAATCTTTAAATCCATATTTTAATTCTACTTTTTTAATATATTCCGGCTTCATAAGATCTGACAGCCGAATGCTCTTGCCTTTACAATATTTTTCCAAAAGCTCTTTGCCCCGGACAATATTCTCTTCTTTAAACTGTCGTTTAAACCACTGGTTAATTTTGCTTCTCGCCTGAGCAGATTTGACAATATTCAGCCAGTCGCGGCTTGGTCCTTTGGAGTTTTGTGAAGTAATAATTTCCACCCGGTCTCCGTTTTGTAAATGATAATCAAATGGAACCTGCCTTCCATTGACTCTTGCCCCAATCATTTTATTGCCCACCGCACTGTGAATGGCATAAGCAAAATCAATCGGGGTAGATCCGTTTGCAAGATTCTTCACGTCACCATTCGGGGTAAAACAGTATACTTGCTCTGCAAACAGGTCCAGATTGGTTTTTAAAAGGCTTAAAAATTCTTTATTATCATCCATATCCCGCTGCCATTCCAGAACCTCTCGAAGCCAGCTTAATTTTTCTTCTTCTTTATTTACTCCTTTGGTATTCCTATCTTCTTTATATTTCCAGTGAGCCGCAATACCATATTCAGCGACACGATGCATTTCAAATGTTCGGATCTGAATTTCAAAAGGATGTCCTTCCGGTCCGATCAGCGTCGTGTGCAGTGATTGATACATATTGGGTTTCGGCATTGCGATATAATCTTTGAATCTTCCCGGAATCGGTTTATACATTTCATGGATAATTCCCAAAGCCGCATAACAATCTTTTACTGTATCCACTTTAATTCTCACAGCAAATAAATCGTAAATCTGATCAATGGTCTTGTTTTGATTTACCATTTTTTTATAAATGCTGAACATATGCTTTACACGGCCGTCAATCTCTGCCTGAATCCCAGCCCTTTGAATATGCCCCCGGACTTCCTCTACAATCTCTTTGATAAAGGCCTCCCGCTCATCCTTGGCAGAATCAAGAGACCGCTCCAGCTCTTTATAGACTTCCGGTTTTAAATATCGAAGGGAAAGATCATCCAACTCTACTTTGATCTTGGAAATTCCAAGCCGATGTGCAATCGGAGCATAAATGTCCATTGTTTCTCTGGATTTTTCTTTTTGTTTCTCCGGACGCATAAACTGCATCGTCCGCATATTGTGCAGACGATCCGCCAGTTTAATTAAAATTACACGAATATCCTTCGCCATAGCCAGAAACATTTTGCGCAAATTTTCTGCCTGAACTTCTATTTTATCTTTGGAATAGCTTAATTGCCCGAGCTTTGTGACTCCGTCTACCAGACATGCTACTTCCTCTCCAAATTCTCTGACAAGTCCTTCATGGGTTGCCTCGGTATCCTCCACAACGTCATGAAGCAGCCCTGCCATGATAGTCTCTTTATCCAGTTCAAGCTCTGCTAGGA
The DNA here is from genome assembly GCF_057535655.1 of Anaerostipes stercorihominis. Taxonomy (NCBI): domain Bacteria; kingdom Bacillati; phylum Bacillota; class Clostridia; order Lachnospirales; family Lachnospiraceae; genus Anaerostipes; species Anaerostipes stercorihominis. Next base: position 18,725 of record NZ_BAAJCL010000021.1, read on the forward strand.
TAATGGCAACACAAATAGGATGAATAATATATGGTTCTCCCGACTTTCGCTTTTGCCCGTCATGAGCTTTAAAAGCTATCTGATAAGCCTTCTTCACGGCTTCCACATCTTCTTCATCATAAATATTTTGCATGGTAGTAATCAGCTGTTGCCTTAATTCCTCCGGCGGAGTAAAACTTTCCGGACTGCTGATATCCTTTTTCACACGATTCATATTTGTTCTGCCTTCCTGTTTCATGGATACCTCTTGTTTCTAACCTCTATTTTTTCAGCTTGGATTCACAATAAATACAGCGGTAAATCTGATTTTCTTTATCCGCCAAACGAAATACATGGTCAATCTCCTGCTCTACGGATGTAATACATCTTGGATTTTTGCATTTGGCAATGTTAATAATGGTCTCTGGCAGTTCCACTTTATGTTTTGATTTCACACCGCCATTTTCAATCATACAAACCGTTACATCCGGATCAATATAACCTAACACATCAAAATTCACTTCAAAATTATCCGAAATTTTGATAATATCTTTTTTCCCCATCTTATTGCTTTTCACATTTTTGATGATCGCAACACTGCAGTCCAGACGATCGAGCCCAAGACTTTGATAAATATCCATTCCCCTGCCTGCTGTAATATGGTCCAGCACAATTCCATTTTTAATGCTATCAATATTCATTTGCTTTCACCCCCAGCAATTCCATAATCAACGCCATTCTTACATGCTTTCCATTTAAAACCTGTCGAAAATAGCACGCCCGCGGATCTTGATCCACCTGTATAGAAATCTCATTTACACGCGGAAGCGGGTGAAGAATGGATAAATCTTTCTTTGCATTCTTTAATTTATCCATATCAAGAATATAACTGTCTTTTAGTCTTATATAGTCAGCTTCGTTGAAAAAACGTTCTCTCTGGACACGAGTCATATAGATCACATCCAGTTCCGGCATCACATCCTCCATCTTCTCTACCTGTCGAAAAGCAATCCCTTTTTTCTCAAAAACATCTTTTTTTAAATATTCCGGAATCTGAAGCTCCTCCGGAGAAATCATAATATATTGAATATTTTCATATCTGGATAACGCTTTAATCAGGGAATGTACGGTCCTTCCAAACTTTAAATCTCCGCAAAATCCAATGGTAAAATTATGAAGACGCCCTTTTTCTCTTCGGATTGTCAGCAAATCCGTCAATGTCTGCGTAGGATGATTGTGCCCCCCGTCCCCGGCATTGATTATCGGAATACCGGCATATTTGGATGCCACCATCGGCGCGCCTTCCTTTGGATGGCGCATTGCAATGATATCTGCATAACAGGCAACGGCCCTCGCAGTATCGGCAACGCTCTCTCCCTTCGATGCGGAAGAGGAATCCGCCGAAGAAAATCCAAGAACATTTCCTCCCAATTCCAGCATTGCAGCCTCAAAACTCAGCCGTGTTCTCGTGCTTGGCTCAAAGAATAACGTTGCCAGTTTTTTATGTCTGCACACATCCTGATATTTCTCAGGATTTTTGGAAATATCATCCGCAAGATTTAACAAACCGTCAATGTCCTCTACACTTAGATCCATAGGATCTATCAAATGTTTCATAACAATGTTCCTCCTAATTGCTTATCCTTATTCCAATTCTACATTTTTCGACAGTTAGTGTCAATTCTTTACTTCTGATTTTAAACGAAGAAACCCTTTTTCTTCCATAAATACGGGACGATAAGACATTTTAGCTCTGCGAAGTCCTTCTTCCCCCAAATCTTCTTCGCGGTTTACATAGCGAAACCCTTCCATCTCATGCAGCACAAACTGCTGATTGATCATCGGATAAGCTCCCTGGATTTCAGGAAACGCCTTTTCAATGTGAACTACAAAGGTATCCGGATTCAGAGCCGGCTCGCCAATGGAAAATGCTACAATTTTCCCATCGGCTCTTAAAACGCCTCCCACAAGTCCAAGCTCTTTATAATAGATCAGACTGTTTTTGGATACACAAATTTCTTCATGCTTCTCCAAATCTTGCGGATCACAATTGGCAAGCTTCCATTCCATCAGCATTGCTAGGGTCTCCAACTGATTTTCATCGGAAAGCTTTTCATAGGACCACTGATGGTTATCCTCAAAGCGGTGGATATGGTTTCTCTTTCCATGCAGTTTTTTTCCGCTCAGAGTCGCAAGCTTTTCTCGATCGTAAATATAATCTGCCTCGTCGCGATCATATTCAATTTCATAGATTTCTCCAAACATTTTCAGGAATTCCTCTTCCATTTCATGTGTCACGCCGTGAAGTACAAATGGAACTCCCTGCTTTTTACATTCTTTCATCAAACATTCTAAAACTTTTTTCTTGTCTCCCTTTCCCATAGGAAACGAAAAAGAACCGCCTTCTTCTTCGGTATGTGCAACAAACAGTCCGTCGATAATCGCATACGTCATATCATAAAACCGGTTCCATAAAATAATATTCGCGGTATTAAAATCACAGCTTCTCGTAGAATCCTGTGTCAAATAATAATCTAATTCCTCTTTGTCTTCCAAAGTCGGTGTTTTAAATTCCATTTTACTACTCCTTATTTTCATCAGTCATGAAGGAACCTCTCTCTTATCCATTTTCCTGTTCCTCATTATATCATCTCGATCAATTCTCTTCCATTTTCTTTTTTGATACAAAATATTTGGTTTATTTATGATAAGGCTGACAATTTAAAATCCTATATGCCCGGTAAATCTGTTCTAACAAAATAACCGAAGTCAAGGACCCATTTTGACAAAAGGATGACACATGAAATTTTTCCATTTGATAAGAATCAAAATCTCCAATATAAAAATAAACTTTGGATTCGCCTACAACTGAAAGATCACTGATCATCTCTGCAAACTCCTCACTCTTCTTACTGTCACGCCCCGGCGTTACATAAAAATGTTTTCCGGGCTGCGACATTACTCTCTCCAACTTCTTTTGATTTTTCTGATAAAACACGGAAACTTTTGCATAAGCGCTCAGTCGTTTTAAATACTCTTCTATTGCCTGCTGATACATGTTAGGATCCTGTGTTTTTTTCTGAAAAAGATAGATTTCAAATCTCATCATAAGCCTAATGATCCTCTAAAAATTCTTTCAGCTGACGGTCTGCCCGAATCGCTCTTTCATACCTTTTATTGACTCTGCGAATGAGCGATCTGACCTCCCTGCTGTTTTGACTTTGTTTTTTGGCATTTTCTATATTCTTTGTATCCCGCTTATCATTATTGCAGATACGAAATGAATTTCCGGATTTCACTACATAATAAGCCGTCATACCAGGGGCTGGCGTTTTGATATTTTTTATCTTCATCTGGTATGTAACATAGACAAGATAAGAATTCTGATCTGCTCCCCGCTGTGTCAAATAATCAAGATCCTGATATTCTTCCACATAATTTCTCATACTTTGATACCGCTGCGTCATCTCCTGCTGATCTTCCACCATTGTTTTAAGTTTTGCCAAATCATGTTTTTGCAAATACGCATAATATGTTTCCACAAAATTTTGAGCAGCCTGTGCACGAGCCCTTTCGTCTTCTGATATGCCCTTGTCCAAATCCGAAGTTTCCTGAACTGCTTTCGACGAAATTTCCTGATCTTTTGTATCCTGATTCTCTTTAAAAATCTTTTCATTGGTAAGCTTTGCCGTATATGCCTGATCCAGTTTCCGATAAGCAAAAAAGCATGCCCCAAGAAACAAAATCCAGCTTAATACCATCAAAATCACTGTTGATCTTCTAAGCTTCAATGTCATTCCTCCAATTTTTATCAATATAGCTACAGATTCCTTTTATTATACCTTATCGGGCGTGCTCCGTCCAGTGCGAAGCACGATGTTTTTGCGAGCGCCCCGGAGAGTATGATAAAGTCCTTGAAAAATGGCTGGTAATTAGACATTCAATTTGGCAAATATTCGTAAATATTGTAGAATAAGAAAAAAGAAATATCGCTGATTTATCAAAACAACGAACGGAGAGGGTCTATGAGAATTCAAATTATTTGCGTTGGAAAATTAAAAGAAACATATCTAAAAGAATTGATCAAATATTATTCAGACATCTTAACGAGAAAAATATCTTTCCAGATCATTGAAGTGGCAGATGAAAGAATACCGGACAACGCCAGTGAAAAAGAAGAACAAAAAATTAAAGAGACAGAGGGGAAAAGAATTCTTGCAAAGCTTCCTACGGATGGCATGATCATACCACTGTGTATCGAAGGATGTTCTTATTCCACAGAACAATTTCAAAAGAAATGGAACCAATGGAAGCAAGAAAGTATCCCCAACGTCACTTTTATCATCGGAGGGTCTCTTGGTCTGTCCCAAGAGGTCATTTCCTGCGGAAATCTAAAACTCAGCTTCAGTCATATGACCTTCCCCCATCAGCTTATGCGATTGATTTTAGTTGAACAAATCAGTCTTCTTGCAATATAGGAATTTGAAAGTTAAAGTGACTTTGTCCGCTTTATCTTTAGAAATCGCTGTTCAGCGCCGCTTCAAACATCCGGTAAATTTCCGGATGTTCTTTTTTTACATTGAATGGTTTCAAGTCTTTGCCCACCATCCCGTGAGTCGTTTTTCCCTCAGCGATGACTTCCCCATCGCGAATCACTCGATAAGAAAACTCCAGACGAACCGGCGTCAATTTTGTCAGAAAGACATGAACCTCCAGCTGATCTTCATAAAATGCAGCCTTTTTATATTTACATTCCAGTCCGGTCAGCGGAGTGATGATACCTGCCTTTTCAACATCGGTGTATGTAATTCCTGTTTTTTTAATAAACTCCGTTCTTGCAACTTCAAACCAAATGGGATAGTTGCTATGATGGGCAATTCCCATCTGATCTGTTTCTGCATATCGGACTTCAATCATTGAAATACCTTCCATCACTGCCTCCTGCATTTTCTTTCTATTGTAATCTATTGGAGTTTTTCTGTCAAAGCTTCCTTCTCCTTCGCATTAGCCCTCTGTCCGATCAACGTTCGATAAAGCACCCAGGCAAACACTGCCGTTACAATTTCCGCAATCCAAAAACTATGCCAGACGCCTTGAACTCCCAGCGCCATACTCAAAAGATATGCTGTCGGAACAATGACCACTACATAACGAAGCAACGAGATCAAAAATGACTGAATTCCCTTTCCAAGAGCTTCAAATGCTCCCGCGGAAACAACAGATACGGCAGATGCGGCAAAACCAATACAAATGAAGCGAAGTGCTTTGGCTCCTTCTTCCAACGTCTCCGGATTCTGGGTGAATAATCCCATCAAATTCTGGGGCCAGGCAAGACAAATGCCAGTTCCGACAACCATAATCCCAGCGACAATGCAAAAGCTTGTTCCGTAAATCTTTTTTACCCTCTGAAATTCTTTTGCTCCGTAATTATAACTCATCAGAGGACGCATTCCCTGAATCATACCATTTGCCGTCAAATACAAAAACGTTTGAAGCTTATAATAGACGCCTAAAACAACAACATACGTCTCACCAAAAGAAGCAAGTATTCCATTCAAGGCTGACACCAGAAATGATGGCAGCGCCATATTCAGCGTTGCAGGAATACCGATCGCATAAAGTTGAAAGCCACACCGCTTTTCTAATTTCCAATATTTTTTTTGAACTTTCACATGAATCGGCCGCAGAAAATATACAACCAGATAAATAATAAGAGCACTTGTCTGTCCAATCCCGGTTGCCAGCGCAGCTCCCTGAATTCCCATCTTCGGAAACGGACCCAATCCGAAAATCAGAACAGGATCTAAAATAATATTTAAGACGCATCCGGTCATCAAACTTATCATTGTAATAACCATTTTCCCCACCTGGTCCTATGTCAAGAAAAAGTACAAATGAAATGT
>NZ_BAAJCL010000022.1:0-22918 GCF_057535655.1 Anaerostipes stercorihominis
TGAGATTCTGAAATTAAAGAAAGACGGAGGAATCTTAAATAAGCACGGAGTTGTAGAATATGTAAACGGAATTGCACCGGGAGTGTTTGTAACAGTATCTACACCGAATGAAGAGATTGCATACCAGATGGGATATCATAGCATGGGACCTGGACCATTATGGACCTTGTATCGTCCATATCATTTGTGCAACTTAGAGACACCGTTAACGGTAGCAAAAGCGGTAATTGACGGAGAAGTTACCTGCGTACCGATGGATGGACTGGTATCTGAATGTATTACAAGAGCGAAGATTGATCTGAAAGCAGGACAGACCATTGACGGAATCGGAGGATTTACAACCCATGGATCCATTGCGACAGCAGCAGAATCCAATGAGAAAGGCTATGTGCCGTTTGGTCTGGTAACCAACAAAGCGGTAATGAAGAGAGATGTAAAGAAGGGTCAGCTGTTGACGTACGATGATATTGAACTGGATAAGAGCACACTGATTTATCAGCTGAGAAAAGAACAGGATGCAATGTACGGAAGAAACGTATTATAGAAAAAAAGAAAAGCTCCCTTGTCCTGACGGACAAGGGAGAATGGTGAAAACAATCGGGAGGAAAACAGATGTTAGTAACTTTAAAAGAATTGTTAGATCAGGCAAAGATTGAACATAAAGCAGTGGGAGCCTTTAACGGAACAACACTGGAAGCAATCCGGGGAATTATTCAGGCAGCGGAAGAATTGAATTGTCCTGTGATTTTACAGCATGCGCAGAGTCATGACGATATAATTGATCTGGAAGAAATCGGGCCTGTGATGAAATATTATGCCGAACGCGCCAAGGTTCCGGTAGCCTTGCATTTAGATCATGGAAGTAGTTTTGAGAGATGCGTGCAGGCTCTTCGCCTTGGATTTACCTCAGTTATGTATGATGCATCTGCGAAAAGTTTTGAGGAAAATGCTCGGGAAACAAAAGAGATTGTAAAAATTGCACATGCGGTTGGGGCGAGTGTAGAAGCAGAGCTTGGGCATATTTTTACGTCAGAAGTGGTACAGGGAGAAGGAACATCTGCGGACAGTAAAGAAGATTATGAAGATTTAGATGATATTTATACGGATCCGGAAGTTGCAAAGAGATTTGTAGAGCTTACCGGAGTGGATTGTCTGGCGGTGGCATTCGGAACGACGCACGGGGTTTATCTGACAGAACCGAAGCTTGATCTTCCAAGAGTGGCAAAAATTCGAGAAGCTGCCAATGTGCCTCTGGTGATGCACGGAGGTTCCGGAGTATCAGATGAAGATTATGCAATTGCAATTGAAAATGGAATTTGCAAGGTAAATTATTATACTTATATGAATGTTGCAGGTGGAAAGGCATCCAAAGAATTCTGGAAAGAAGATGAGACAAATTTCTATGATTCTATGGCAATTGCTGCAACGCAGGCAATAAAAGAAGATGTAAAACGGGCAATTCGAGTGTTCCAGAAATTATAGGAGGAAGAAAAGGATGGCAGTATATAAGGAGACAATTCAAATTCAATCTCACGGAGAGAGACCAACCTATGCAGATATTACAAAGGATGTCAGAAGAGTCATTGAGGAAAGTGGAATTCAAAATGGAATTTGTACAGTGATTTCTCCGCATACAACCTGTTCTGTATTTTTTGAAGAGTTCTGTCATGATTATAATGAGCAGGGGGATGAATTTCTTCAGGAAGATCTGAATCATGTTCTGGAAAAGATCATTCCGGATCATGTAACGAAAGATCAATATGTATATCCGGGGGAGGAACATTACAAAGAAGTGGAAAGCTGGCCAAATGCCGAGGAATATCTTCCGGGCGGAGACCGGACGGCATTGTTTAACGGAGATGCACATTTGAAGTCCACATTGTTGGGATCCAGTGAAACCTTTGAGGTGGAGAACGGAAAACTGGGAGTCGGAACTACAGGATATGTTTATTTTGCAGACTTTGACCGCACGCGTCCGCGTACAAGAAAATGTAAAATTATCGTAATCGGAGAATAGGAGGAAAGTCATGGCAAAAGCAGAAACACCATTTTTAATTGTCAATCCAAAATCTTATTTATATGGAGAAGAAAGTCTGGAGCTTGCAAAAGCTGCAGATCAGGTTGCGGAGGATACGGGGCTCCAAATTTTCTTCACTTGTCCTTATGCGGATATTCGTATGATTAAGGAAAATACAAGTCATGTTATTGTCTGTGCTCAGTCAATGGATCCGCTGGTACCGGGCAGAGGAATGGGGCATGTTCTTCCGGAATCGTTAAAAGAGGCAGGAGCGGAAGCGCTGTTTTTGAATCATGCAGAAAATCCGAAAACTTTAACGGATCTATATGCAGCCATTCAACGTGCAAAAGAATTAGATATGATTACGGTTGTCTGTGCGGATTCTACGGTGGAGGCAAAAGCTGTTGCATGTATGGACCCTGATATTGTATTAGCAGAGCCGACAGATCTGATTGGAACGGGGCAGGTGGCGGATGACTCCTATACCGTTGAAACAGTGAAGGCTTTAAATGAGGTCAATCCAAAGGTTTTGGTTATGATTGCTTCCGGAGTCAGCACAGCGGAAGATTGTTACAATGTAGTGAAATTGGGAGCAGATGGAACCGGGGCAACCTCTGGAATTTTGAATGCTCCGTCTCCGGCAGAACGTATCAGAGAAATGGCAGAGGCTATTGTAAGAGCGCATAAGGAAAGATAAAAATTTACCGAAAACCAATTGCCTGTTATAGAGTGAGAGAAATTCTGGTTTCGGAAGATATGTATATACAGCCGCAGGAATCAAGGTTTTTGCGGCTGTATTGCTGTTTTCTGAAAAAGACCGTTGTACAAGGTGATAAAGCTGTACAACGGTCTTTGAGTTTCTGATTTTTATTCTACAGTTACGGATTTTGCAAGGTTTCTTGGCTGATCTACGTCATATCCTCTAAAGACTGTCACGTGGTAAGCCAAAAGCTGCAGTGCCACGGTAACACCGAAGGTTCCGAATCGGTCTTCCACTTCTGGAACCTGGATCAGATCATCATACAATCCTTCGTATTTGGACATATCCTTATCGGTTACCATAATGACATGAGCGCCGCGGGCTTTTGTTTCTTCTACGTTTGCCATCAGCTTGGAGAGAACGTTATCCTGTGTTGCGATCGCAATGATCGGAACTCCTTCTGTGACAAGAGAAATCGTACCGTGTTTTAACTCTCCGGCATTGTATGCTTCGGAGTTCACATAAGAAATTTCTTTTAGTTTTAAAGAGCCTTCGCTGGCAATTCCGAAGTCTAAGCTTCTTCCCAGGTAGAATGCGGAGAAAGTATCTTTGATTTTCTCTGCAATTGACTTGATGTAATCATCCATTTTCAAAACTTCTTCAACGGTAGCAATGGCTTCCTCGAAGTGTTTGCAGTATTCCTGCATTTCTTTTTCTGTCATCATATGGTTGATTTCAGCCAGTTTCAGTGCAATTAAATACATGCCTGCACACTGAACAGAGAATGCCTTGGTACTTGCAACGGCAATTTCAGGTCCTGCATGGGTATAAAGAACATAATCGCTTTCGCGGGCAATGCTGGAGCCTTTGACATTTACGATGGAAATTGTTTTTGCGCCCCGTTGATTTGCAAGACGCAATGCGGCAAGGGAGTCGGCAGTTTCACCGGACTGAGTGACTACAATCACCAGAGTATTTTCATCCAGAATTGGATTCATATAGCGGAACTCAGAGGATAACTCTACCGTCACAGGGATGCGGAGCATGGACTCAATCAAATGTCTTCCGATTAGTCCGGAGTGCATGGCGGTTCCGCAGGCTGTGACAATCACGCGATCAATACCTTTGAAAATATCATCGGAAATACCATCTGCGGTGAAATCTGCATGACCGTTATGGAGACGAGGCATAACGGTATTGTGAAGAGCTTCCGGCTGGTCATAGATTTCTTTCTGCATAAAATAAGCGTATCCGCCTTTCTGTGCGGCAGTAGTATCCCAGTCTACATGAAGCATTTTCGGCGCTTCAATTTTTTCGTCCATTGTATATAATGTAATGCCGTCATGTTTCATTACCACAATATGTTCTTCTGGTACTACAAAATAATCTTTTGTATATTTTAATAAAGCAACCATATCAGATGCGATAAAAGCTCCGTCTTCAGTAGAAGATGCAACCAGCGGGCTGGCATTTCGCATACAGTAGATTTCTCCTGGATGATCTTGGAACATAACACAGAAACCATAAGCGCCCTCAAGAATCTGATCGGCTTCTCTTAATGCGGCAAATGGATCTCCTGTATAAAGAGAATCAATTAACATTGCGGCAACTTCGGTATCTGTCTCTGAAATGGCAGTGTAGCCTTTTTCTTTCAGAGATATCGCCAGTTCCTTGTAATTTTCAATAATTCCATTATGAATTAAGGTTACGTTTCCAGACACATGAGGATGAGCATTGGTGTCGGTAACGCCCCCGTGAGTTGCCCAGCGGGTATGTCCGATGCCGCAGGTTCCTGCAAGATCTTCTGTTGCAGCAACTTTTTCACGAAGCTGTGCCACTTTTCCGGTTGTTTTTACGATTTTCGTCTGCTGATTTTCGTTGACGGCGATTCCGGCGCTGTCATATCCGCGATATTCAAGCTGCTCCAAACCGCCTACTAAAATCTCTGCCGCCTGTAGTTTTCCTGTAAATCCAATAATTCCACACATAATAAAAATCTCCTTAAAAATGTGCAAAGAAAGAAAAGGGAGGAAAATATGGTTTTCTCCCGAATCCGTCTTTGGTTGTTTTTCTATTCATATGCGGTTTTGCCCGGATTATACTGCCTTTGTTACATGATTGCTCATGGGTTTGTACAGTATATGACACAGTCCGGGACTGCGGGAAAGCATCCGCCGAAAACTTCGATCACTTTCCACCTCGTTAACCTTCCCGCAGCAAAAATGCTGTTTCCGATCCGTAAGGAAGGTGCATGGCGCTTAAAATAGTTAGAAACTCCTTTCTGATCTGTATTTTGCTGAATCCTTAAAACCCGAAAGATCCAACGATAGAATCTTATCATGGATAGAAACGGAAGTCAATTAGAGATTTTTCAGGAAAAAATCTCTTATAAAATCAATAGAAATTGGAAAAAATAGGCTTAATACTTTTTTAAGAAGTTAAAACTGGATACTTTGAAATAGGAATGATATAATACTATGATGTTGGAAGTATAGCGTATCTCATCTGGCGGGTGCGTTGATAAATCCTTTGGTTCGGAAATGATACTCAAAACAGACATTTTCAATACATATGGTTTTTGAGACTGGTTTTAAAGTGTTTTCTTTGGGTAAAGTGAAAGATAAATTTTTTTAATGAAGGAGAAAGTTATGAAAACTTTTTTTAATCATATGCAAATGACGGCAAAAAAGATAGGGGGGATGGTGATTCAGAAACTTCGCAGACATCCGTTGGCATGCAACATCGTGCTGTCTGTGATGATGGCGTTTGTGCTAGAAGTTTTGGGTCGTCAGACGTTCGAACTGAGTGCTGTTGGATTTATCGACCAGCGAAGCAAGATGTTTTTGTATAGTGTATTCATTATCTTTTTGACGTATTCTGTGACTTTGATTGTGAAGCGCAGGGTGTTTTCTTATATTATTGTGACCCTATTATGGAGTGTTGTGGGAATTGTAAATTTTATGATGTTAAGTTCCAGAAATACTCCGTTTACTTATGTAGATATTACCCTGATGAAGTCAGTGCTTCCCGTGATGACCAATTATTTTACACCGTTGGAAATCGGGGGCATGGGAGCTTTGATTTTAATAGCTCTGGTGCTTTTGGTAGTTGCCTACATGTATCTGCCGATGGAAGAACAACTGGACCGCAAAAAGGGCTTTTTAAAAGTTGCAGTTATTTGCGCTGTATTTGCGGCAATAACAGGGTATGGATTTAAAAGCGGAATGTTGGTGGATCAAATCCACAATATCCGTATTGCATTCAGTGATTACGGAACCCCGTATTGTTTCAGTATTACGGCATTAAAAAACGGAATTGATAAGCCGTCTGATTATTCTGAGAAGAAAATTGACAAGATTGAAGAACGAACCGAAAATGCGATTGCAAAGAAGAAAAAAAAGAAAGTCAAAACACCGAATATTATTTTTGTTCAGCTGGAATCGCATTTTGATATCACGCAGGTGAAGGGAATCAAATTTAACAAAGATCCATTGGAAAACTTCCATAAATATATGAAGCAGTATTCTTCCGGGCAGTTGTCGATGCCGTCTTACGGAGCAGGAACCGCCAATTCAGAGTTTGAGCTGATTACAGGAATGAATTTGGATCATTTTGGAGCGGCAGAGTATCCTTATAAAACGGTACTTCAGAATACAACCACGGAGAGTATGGCGACAATACTAAAACAATATGGATATAAAAGTCATGCCATTCATAATAACAGCGCAGCCTTTTATGACAGAGATCTGGTATTTTCACAGCTTGGATTTGACACGTTTACCACCAAAGAAACGATGAATATAAAAAAATGGACGGAAAACGGATGGGCAAAGGACTCGATTTTGACAGATTGTATTACAGATAGCTTAGATTCTACGAAGGGTCAGGATTACGTATATTGTATTTCGGTACAGGGGCATGGAGACTATCCGACCAAAGAAGTGATTGAAAATCCGGAAATTACAGTCAGTGGTATTGAGGATGAGGCGCTGCGAAATAAGTATACGTACTATGCCAATCAGGTGTACCAGATGGATCAGTTTGTGGGTCGTTTGGTGAAAACACTGGAAAAACGAGGAGAAGATACGATACTTTGTATGTATGGAGATCATCTTCCAAGTCTGGAAATTGAGGATGAGGACTTGACTTACGGCAACAAATACGAGACAAGTTACTTTATGTGGGATAATATGGGATTAAAAAAGAAGGACTGTGTAATTGAGGCGTATGATCTCGGATCAGAGGTTTTGAACAAATGTAATATCCATACAGGAATTCTGCATGCCTTTCATCAGACGAGAAAAGGGACAAAAAATTATCAGAAAGATATGAAAGAGCTTCAATACGATATGCTGTATGGGAAACAGTATGTCTGGAATCAGAAAAATCCATTTCAGGCCACAAATCTTACGTTTGGCATTCGAGATCTGGAGGTAACGAAAGCTTATGAAACAGAAAATAGTGTGTTTATTGTCGGAAACAATTTTACGAATTTCTGCCAGGTCTTTGTAGATGATCTTAAGATCAATACAACCTACCATAATGAACACCTGTTGGAAGTTTCCAAGGAGGACTTGAAAGATGGAGATACGTTTAAAGTAAGCATTGTCAGCAAGGCTCCGAGGGTTCTGCGAACGTCCAATGCCTATATATATAAAGAAAAAAGTGAAAAATAGATAAAGAAGCTTGTGTAAAAAGCTAGGCTTATGCTATAATAGGTGAATGTTTGTGGAATTACAAAATGATAATAATATTTAGGAGGATTTATACAGATGAGTTTGCAAGTGGAGAACTTAGAGCATAATATGGTGAAAGTGACAGTTGAAGTCGATGCAGCCAAATTAGATGACGCGATCAAGCAGGCATTTAATAAGAAAAAAGGGCAGTTTAACGTTCCGGGGTTCCGAAAAGGGAAAGTTCCGTTCCAGTTGATTGCAAAAGAATACGGTGTTGAGATTTTTTATGAAGATGCAGCCAATCTTTTGATTCCGGATGCATATGCGGAAGCGATGAAAGACAGTGACCTTGAGATTGTTTCCAGACCGGAAATTGATGTTGTACAGCTGGAGAAAGGGAAACCTTTTATTTTTACAGCGGAGCTTGCGGTAAAACCAGAAGTTACATTGGGAGAATACAAAGGAATTGAAGTTCCTAAAACAAGGGTGACTGTAAAGAAAGAAGAAATTGAGGAAGAATTAAAGAAGGTTCAGGAGCAGAATGCAAGAGAGATTACCATTGACGAGCGTCCGGTAAAAGACGGTGATATTCTGACCATTGATTATTCCGGATCTGTAGACGGAGTAAAATTCGATGGAGGAACAGCCGAGGATCAGACTTTGGTGATTGGGTCCGGTGCGTTTATTCCTGGATTTGAAGAGCAGTTAATCGGAAAGAATCTGGAAGAGGAAACAGCAATTAACGTAACCTTCCCGGAAGAATATCATGCGGCTGACTTGGCTGGAAAAGAAGCTGTCTTTGAGGTGAAAATCAAGGGAATCAAAGAGAAAGAACTTCCGGAATTGGATGATGAGTTTGCATCTGAGGTGTCTGAATATGATACATTAGAAGAGTATAAAGAAAGCATCAAAGAAAAGATTCGCGGGGAAAAGAAAGAACAGGCAAAAACAGAGAGAGAAAACAAGATTGTAGACGCGGCAGTGGAGGCGGCATCTATGGATATTCCAGAGGCGATGATTGAAGAGCAGATTCAGCAGATGACAGACGAATTTGCGCAGAGATTAAGCTATCAGGGACTTTCTATGGAGCAATATCTGCAGTTTAGCGGGATGGACGCTCAGAAATTCGCGGATGATTTAAAACCACAGGCAGTGAAAAGAATTGAGACACGCCTGGTTTTAGAAGCAATTGTAAAAGCAGAAAACATTGAAGCAAGTGAAGACGACTTTAAGGCAGAGCTGGAAAAAATGGCATCTATGTATCAGATGGAAACAGAGCAGTTAGAACAGATGGTTCAGGGAGCTCAGAAAGAACAGATGATGAGTGACATTGCAGTTCAGAAAGCCGTTGATTTCCTTGTAAGCGAGGCAAAATAAGAAATTTGATTGCCTATGATTTGTATAGGAGGATACAGGGATGAGTGTAATACCTTATGTCATTGAACAAACAAGCAGAGGGGAACGGTCCTATGATATTTATTCCCGTCTGTTAAAAGAAAGAATTATTTTTCTGGGAGAAGAAGTAAATGATGTCACAGCCGGATTGGTGGTTTCACAGATTCTGTTTTTAGAATCTGAAGACCCGGAAAAAGACATTAATTTGTACATCAACAGCCCCGGCGGCTCTGTGACAGCCGGCATGGCAATTTATGATACAATGCAATATGTAAAATGTGATGTGTCCACAATTTGTATGGGAATGGCTGCAAGTATGGGGGCTTTTCTGCTGGCAGGAGGGACCAAAGGCAAGAGAATGGCTCTGCCTAATGCGGAAATTATGATCCATCAGCCATCTGGCGGCGCTCAGGGACAGGCAACGGAAATTGAGATTGCGGCAGAACATATTCTCAGAACAAAGAAACGTCTGAATACGATTTTGAGTGAGAATACCGGACAGTCATATGAAACGATTGCCAGAGATACAGAGCGGGATAACTGGCTCACCTCACAGGAAGCATTGAAATATGGCTTGATTGATAAAGTGATGGAGAAGAGACAATCATAGGGAAAAGATAGGGGTGATCTGGTGGCAGGTTATAATGACGAAAAAAAGATATTAAGATGTTCTTTTTGTAATAAAACTCAGGATCAGGTACGGAAACTGATCGCAGGACCAAAAGCTAAGGGCGTTTATATCTGCGATGAATGTATTGATATTTGTTCAGAGATTATTGAGGAAGAATTTGAACAGTACATGGAGGAAGGAGAGATCAATCTCCGGAAACCAAAAGAGATCAAAGAATTTTTAGACGAATATGTCATTGGCCAGGATCAGGCGAAAAAGGTCTTATCTGTGGCTGTATACAATCATTACAAAAGAGTTTTGATGGGAGAAGAGTCGGATGTCGAGCTGCAAAAGAGCAATATTTTGATGCTTGGACCGACAGGATCTGGAAAAACCTTACTTGCTCAGACGCTGGCTAAAATATTAAATGTGCCGTTTGCTATTGCGGATGCAACCGCGTTGACAGAAGCGGGATATGTGGGAGAGGATGTGGAAAACATTCTTTTGAAAATTATTCAGGCGGCGGATTACGATATTGACCGTGCACAGTGTGGCATCATCTACATTGATGAGATTGATAAAATCACAAGAAAATCTGAAAATACATCCATTACTAGGGATGTTTCCGGAGAAGGTGTTCAGCAGGCATTGCTGAAGATTATTGAGGGAACTGTGGCATCTGTTCCTCCGCAGGGCGGAAGAAAGCATCCTCATCAGGAATTTATTCAGATTGATACAAGTAATATTCTATTTATTTGCGGCGGTGCTTTTGATGGTTTGGAAAAAATTATTGAGTCCAGAATCGGTAAAAAATCCATTGGATTCGGCGCTGAGGTTGTCGGTGGGCGAGAAAAGGATCTTGGAGCGCTGCTGAGTCAGGTTCTGCCGGAAGATTTCGTAAAATATGGTCTGATCCCGGAGTTTATCGGGCGTGTGCCGGTGAATGTATCCTTAAATCCGCTGGATGAGGAGGCATTGGTTCGGATTCTCAGCGAGCCGAAGAGTGCTTTGGTGAAACAGTATCAGAAATTATTTGAGATGGATGGAGTAGAACTTCAGTTTGAACAGGAAGCCTTAACGGCAATTGCCAAAAAGGCTTTGGAGAGAAAAACCGGAGCCAGAGGATTGCGGGCAATTATGGAACAGGTGATTATGGATTTGATGTATGAAATTCCTTCGGAAGCAGACGTATCCGTATGCAAGATTACAAAAGGCGTCGTGGATGGAAATGAGGAGCCTTGTACAGAGCGTTCAGGACAGAAAGTAAAATCATCTGGAACCAAAAAGCGGGTAAAAAAGAGCAATCATGAGATTGCGTAGAGAAATCAGCTAAAATGTTGTAATAAAAACTGCTTTAGTACAAGAGATTCTTGTGGCGGAAGCAGTTTTTGTTTACGTGGGAAGGGAGACAAGGGAGAGTCATAATGGAAAAAATATTACCTATGCTGCCTCTGAGAGGACAGTACATATTTCCCAATACAGTGATTCATTTTGATGTATCCAGGAACAAGTCCGTTCGCGCGATTGAGGATGCGATGCAAAAGGACCAGATGATTTTTTTGAATAATCAGATGGATCCGACAATGGAAGATCCTGGAATGGAAGATCTGTATCGTGTGGGAACGTTAGCAAAGATTAAGCAGGTTGTAAAGCTGCCTCAGAATGTTATGCGCATTTTTGCAGAAGGACTGTTTCGGGCGGAACTTCAAAAGGTATGTCAGGAAGAGCCGATATTTCTTGTGGAAACGGCTTATAATCATACGCAGCAGCAGAAATTTGAAGCCTTTGAGCGGGAGGCAATGCTGCGCATGGTGAAAGACAGCTTTGAGACTTATGCTGCTTCCTGGAGAAAATTAGATCAGAACATCGTGAGTTATATTTTAATGCAGAATGATCTGGAAGTTTTAATTGATCAACTGGCAACGCATATTCCGTTTTCCATTCAGGAGAAGCAAAAACTCCTGGAAGAAATGGATTTAAAACAGAGATGTCAAAGTATGCTGGTGCTGCTGCAGGAGGAACAGGAAGTTCTGAATTTAAAACAGCAGATTCAGGAGAAGGTAAAGCAAAGTGTAGACAAAAACCAGCGTGAATATATGCTGCGGGAGCAAATGAAAGTGATCCGGGAGGAACTGGGAGAAACCAGTATTGAGGATGAAGCCCAGGAGTTTATGGGCCGCTTGAAATCTTTAAAGGCATCCAAAGAAGTGAAAGATAAAATCAAAAAGGAAATTTCTCGCTTTCAGGCAATGGGCTCCGGGACGCCGGAAAATTCTGTACTGAGGACCTATATTGAGACAATGCTTGAAGTGCCGTGGGAGGAGAAATCAGAAGATTCTGATGATCTTGACCATGCACAGCAAATCTTAGATCAGGAACATTATGGATTGGAAAAAGTCAAGGAGAGAGTGCTGGAATATCTTGCAGCCCGAGCCATGAGCGGCAAGAAGGATGCTGCAATTCTCTGTCTTGTGGGACCGCCTGGCACAGGAAAAACATCCATTGCCAGATCAATTGCGGCGGCAACCAATAAAAAATATATTCGTCTGTCTTTAGGCGGCGTGCGAGATGAATCGGAAATTCGAGGACATCGAAAAACTTATGTGGGGGCTATGCCAGGGAGAATTGTTGATGCACTGAAAAGAGTGAAAACTCGAAATCCTCTGATGCTGCTGGATGAAATTGACAAGACCGGAAAGGATCAAAGAGGAGATACGGCATCCGCACTTCTGGAGGTGCTGGATCCAGAACAAAATGAACACTTTACCGATCATTATCTGGAAGTGCCGCTGAATTTAAGTGATGTTTTGTTTGTTGCGACGGCCAACGATGTATCGACGATCCCGAGACCGCTTCTTGATCGAATGGAGCTGATTGAGGTATCCAGCTATACAGAAAATGAGAAATTCCATATTGCAAAGAATTATCTGATACAAAAGCAGAGAGATGCAAATGGTTTGAAAGAATCTCAGATTCTTTGGAAAGATGATGCTTTGAAATTTTTAATTACGGCGTATACAAGGGAGGCGGGAGTCCGCAGTCTGGAACGCCGAATCGGTCAGGTGTCAAGAAAAGTGGCAAGGGATATTTATCAGAAAAAGCATCGAAAGGTGACAGTGACAAAAAAAGCTGTGGGAGATTATCTGGGAAAGCCGGTTTATGAGTGGGAGAAGGAATCTCTCAGAGATCAGGTTGGGATAGTACATGGACTTGCTTGGACGTCCGTGGGAGGAGCTACTTTAAAAATTGAAGTGAACGTTATGCCGGGAAAGGGAAGAGTTCAGGTGACCGGATGTCTGGGGGATGTTATGAAGGAATCCTCACAGGCAGCAATCAGTTATATTCGGAGCCAGAGCAGAAAATATAAGATCAAAAGTGATTTTTTTGATAAGCATGATCTTCATATTCATATACCGGAAGGCGCCGTACCGAAGGACGGACCTTCTGCCGGAATTACCATGACAACGGCAGTTTTGTCCGCAGTGACAAAAACAAAGGTTTATGGAAACTTGGCTATGACTGGAGAGGTGACAATTCGAGGCGATGTTTTGCCGATCGGAGGCTTAAAGGAGAAGCTTTTGGCAGCCAAGCGATTGGGAATTACAAAAGTTATCGTGCCGAAAAGCAATGAACGGGATGTCCGGGAATTTGATGAGGAAGTTGCAGAGGGTCTGCAGATTGTCTATGTAAAAAACATGAATCAGGTCATCAAGGAGGCATTCCTTTCCAAGGAATAAAAAAGAAGAATGTACGGAGGCAGTGATGAATTACAGAGAAGCAATGTATTTTATTGAACATACCAATAAATTTGGAAGTGTCCTGGGGCTTGAGAATATCCGGGAGTTGTTAAGGCGTCTTGAAAATCCACAGGATCGGCTTCGGGTGATTCATATTGCGGGAACCAATGGAAAAGGGTCCGTTCTTGCATTTTTAGCAGGCGTTTTTCGTGAGAGTGGTTATCGGGCAGGGAGATATGTCTCCCCTGCCTCCTTTTCCTATGAAGAACGTTTTCGTATTAACGAGGAAAATATTTCCAAACAAGATCTTTGCTTTTATATGGAAAAAATAAAGAATGTATGTGAGGAGATGGTTCGGGATGGAAGGCAGCATCCGACCATATTCGAGATTGAGACTGCGCTCTGTTTTCTTTATTTTCTCGATAAAAAAGTAGATGTAGTTTTGTTGGAAACTGGCATGGGAGGAAGGCTGGATGCCACGAATGTAGTAAAACGGCCGATTTGTACGGTAATCGCATCAATTGGGATGGATCATACTCAGTATTTGGGGGATACGCTGGAGAAAATTGCCGCAGAGAAAGCCGGAATTATCAAAGAGGACTGTCCGGTGGTTTCCTACAACAATGTACCGGAAGTGAATGCTGTGATTGAGAGTGCAGCCCGGGAAAAGCATTGCAAGATTGTTTTTGTGAATCAGGATGCAATTAGAATTTTGGAAGAATCCTTGGAAGGTCAGAGTTTTCGTTACCGAAGCAGAAAAGGCAAACGGTATGAAAAAATTCAAATCCCTTTGTTGGGAAGACACCAGATTCAAAATGCTGCCACGGCTTTGGAAGTTTTAGATGTAATTGGAACAACGTATTGTATCGGTGAGTTTGAAACAGAAAAGGGGTTTCAAAATACAGTCTGGCGCGGGCGGATAGAGCTTCTTTCAAAGCGTCCTGCAATTATCTGTGATGGTGCGCATAATCCGGACGGAGCCAGAAGTCTTGCACAGTTTCTTCAAAAAAATTTTACAAATCGAAGAATCATTTATATAATAGGAGTATTATCAGACAAGGATTATGATCAGATGATGCGGATACTGATGCCGTCTGCATGGAAGGTTTATACGGTGGAGCCGCATAATCCGAGGGCCTTGTCCAGCAGACAGCTGGCAGGATGTATTGAAAAATACCATAACCATGTGGAGGCTCGGAAGCGACTGCATACTTGTTTGAAGGAAGTGCGGCAACAAGCAGAAGAGGACGATGTGATTGTGATATGCGGAACGTTGTCTTTTCAGAAGGAATTACAGAGGGATTAAACAGTGGAACGATTCCAGAAAATTATTGGGAATACAGCCTATCAGAAAACATATGAAAAACTGCAGAAGTTGGAACAAGACCGTGCGTTCTGCGGCCACAATATGGAACATTTTCTTTCTGTTGCGAGAATTTGCTACGTGATGGTATTGGAGAGAGGTCTGCCGGTTTCCAAGGATATTATTTACGGTGTAGCCTTTCTGCATGATCTGGGAAGAGCAGATCAGTATGAGAAAGGAATTTCCCACGAAAAGGCAGGAGCAAGGCTGGCGGCAGAAATTCTTCCTCATTGTGGATATACAAGGCAGGAACAGCGGCTGATTGTGGATACCATCTTATCTCACCGAACCTGTGATGATGAGAGTCAGGATGAATTTGCACAGTTATTTTACCGTGCGGATAAGCTTTCCAGAGATTGTATGCATTGCTCTGCCAGAGATTTGTGTTACTGGCCGGAGGAACGTAAAAATAAAAGTTACAGTTATTAGCAGGAGATGGACGATGATTATAGGAAATAAAAAATTTGATACCAGACAGCATGGATACATTATGGGAATTTTAAATGTAACGCCGGATTCTTTTTCAGATGGAGGGAAATTTCAGCAGCTGGATGCGGCTTTGAAACATACAGAGGAGATGATTCGGGAAGGAGCCGATCTCATTGACGTCGGGGGAGAGTCTACAAGACCCGGACATACTTTGATTTCGGATGAGGAGGAAATTGAGAGGACTGCGCCGGTGCTGGAGGCGATCAAAAGAGAATTTGATATTCCGGTTTCGTTGGATACCTACAAATCGAAAGTTGCCAAGGCAGGGATTCTCGCGGGAGCGGATCTGATCAATGACGTCTGGGGATTGAAATGGGATGGAACGATGGCACAGGTGCTTGCAGAGGCTAAAATACCGTCCTGTTTGATGCATAACCGAAGAGAAGCAAGGTATCAGGATTTTTTGCAGGATGTTGTGAAGGATCTTCAGGAGACCATGGATCTTGCAGAGCAGGCGGGGATAGCCAAGGATACCATTATGCTGGACCCAGGTATTGGATTTGCCAAGGACTTGAATCAAAATCTTCAGATGATGAATCATTTGGAGCTGTTAAATCAATGGGAAACTCCGGTACTTTTGGGAACCTCCAGAAAATCTATGATTGGAGCAGTGTTAGGTCTTCCATCAGATCAGAGGGTTGAGGGAACCGCTGCAACAACTGTCAGCGGATATCTAAAAGGCTGTCGTTTCTTCCGGGTTCATGATGTGAAGGAAAATAAAAGGGCGCTGCAAATGATTGAGGCAATCAGCAGCCATTAAAAAGGTGGTTTGAAGATGGACGATCAAATTAGAATTGAGGAATTGGAAATTTACAGTCATCACGGCGTGTATAAAGAAGAAAAAGTACTGGGACAGAAGTTTCTAGTTTCGGCGGTTTTGTATACAGATACAAAGCGGGCAGGCGTCAGTGACTGTATTGAATATTCTGTGGATTATGGAGAGGTATGCCGCAGGGTTGCCGAGATTATGGAAAAAAATACCTTTGATCTTATTGAGTGTGCAGCGGAGACTATTGCCAAGAGATTACTTTTGGAATTTCCGCGGATTCATCACTTGGAAGTAGAAGTGAAAAAACCATGGGCTCCGATCGGGATGCCGATGGACAGTGTAGCTGTGAAAATTGCGAGAGGATGGCATACAGTATATCTGGGAGTGGGGTCCAATATGGGGGATCGTATGGAATATATTAACAATGCCATCGATGCCATTGAAACGCAGGAAGACACAAAGGTGGTTCATGTCTCCGGTCTGATTGAGACGAAACCGTATGGAGGGGTTGCACAGGATGATTTTTTAAATGGCTGTATTGCAGTGGAAACGTTAAAAGAGCCATTTGAGCTGCTGGATTTCCTGCTGGATGTGGAAAAACAGCAGGGAAGAGTGCGCACGGTACATTGGGGACCGAGAACTCTGGATTTGGATATTTTAATGTACGATGATTTGGTGATAAACGAGAGGGAGCTGACGATTCCTCATAGAGAAATGCATAAGAGAATGTTTGTGCTGGAACCCTTGGCGGAGATTGCTCCGTACCTGATGCATCCGCTGTTGAGAAAAACCATCAGTGAATTGAAGGAAATCATAGAAAAGGAATAAGAAACCATGAGAGAATTGACAGAACTTAGGCAGGAAATTGATCATATTGACAGTGAAATTCTTTCTTTATTTAAGGAGAGAATGGGATGTGCTGCGGAAGTGGCAGAGTATAAGCGCGGTACGGGAAAAGCAATTTATGATCCTGTCAGAGAAAGAGAAAAAACAGCAAATTTAACCCAAAAGGAAGAAAATCCTTTTTTGAAAAAAGCCATTGAAGAGTTGTTTCTTCAGATGATGAGCTTAAGCCGAAGATATCAGTACAGCATTTTATCACAGGAAGATATGTACATTGATCAATTATTTGAAGAAGTGGATGCGCTGGAAATTCATGAGGAGACAAAAGTTGTCTACCAGGGAATCCCGGGAGCTTATCAGGAACAGGCAATGAAGAAGTATTTTGGGAAAGAAATCAGGAATTTCTCGGTTCCGGAGTTTAAAGATGTTGTAAAAACGTTGGATTTGGGGGAAGCAGATTACGGGGTGCTCCCTATTGAAAATACATCTGCCGGAACGGTCAGCGGGATTTATGATATGATTCTTGACTATGACATTTGTGTGGTAGGAGAAGAATCGATTGAGTGTCATCATGTTCTTGCCGGACGGAAGGAGAGCTCGCTGGAGCAGATCAAAAAAGTTTATTCTCATCCACAGGGGCTGATGCAGTGCAAAAAGTTTTTGGATGAACATCCGGATTGGGATCAGGCGAGAGTGTCGAATACTGCCATCAGCGCGAAAAAAGTGGCGCAGGATAAAGATGTAACCAAAGCAGCGATCTGCAGTGAATATGCTGCAGAAATATACGGACTGAAGATTTTAAAACGGGAAGTGAATTACGAAGGCAATAACACGACAAGATTTGTGATTATGTCCAAGAAAAAGCAGTACCGAAAAGATGCAGGAAAAGTCAGCATCAGTTTCAGTGTGCCGCACGAGTCCGGATCGCTTTATAATATATTAACTCATTTTATGTTTAATGATGTCAGCATGAGCAATATTGAATCCAGACCGCTTCCGGGGAGAAAATGGGAGTATGGATTTTATGTGGATGTCATTGGAAACTTAAATGATCCGGCGATTCGGAATGCTTTGGCAGGAATTCGGGAAGAGACAAAGGATTTTAAAATATTGGGAAACTTTTAACCAGATGACAAGCTTTGAACGAAAGAAAGCAACAAAACAAACGAATGGAAGGTAGTACAAAGATGAAGCAGACAATGGATGAAGGGAAATTGAAAAAATTTCATGGAATCATGCAGAGAATCCTGAAGTATGGGATGGTAGTTGCCTTGCTGGCATTTATCGTGCTGGTTGTTTTAAATAAAAGCCAGTTTTCTGAGACCGTCGCAAAGGGAACACCGGAAGACCGTCTTACTAAAATTGCTGTGACGGACGGAGATAAAGTGGTACAGAAATTTAAAGCGACTTCTCATACAATGGAACGGCTTGATATTATGGTAGACCGAAATGAACAGGTCGGGAGAGCGGGAAGTATTGAAATTAATGTTCAGGACAGCAAAGGACAGTCCATTTTTAAAATTACGCCGACATTGCTGGAGGTGGACGGTTTAAAAGATATGAAGGCAACGATGCGGCGAACACAACGGGCTGAAAACCGATGGTATCGGGTTGTAGTCAATCAGCAATTAAAGAAAGGGGAAAATTATACCCTGACAATTACCGGAAAAGGGATCAGCAAAGACAGACCGCTCTATTTGTATACTTCTGATAATATGGGAAATATGTTTCAGGAGGCAAGGCTCAATGGAAAAGTACAGAATGATTTTCATATTCGGACGAGAGTATGGACAACGCAGATTGATACCTGGGCAGTTGCGTTAACCATGGGAATTGCTCTGGCGTTGATTGTATTGATTCTGGTGCCGTTGAAGCTTCCGGAGAAATGGAATAAGCGTTTCACATGGGCGCTATTTGTGGTGAATCCGTGGATTGCGTTTTACATGGTGGAAAAAGTGTTCTACAATCCGATCAGCGTTATGAATAAGCTGGCCTATGGAATGAACATTTTATGGTACTATATCTTGTTTGGAATCTTGCTGCTGATTTTCAATCGTGTGAAGTATGCGCTGTTGGTTGGAAATGTGTTTTTATATGCGGCGGCTATTGGAAATTATTTTGTTATGGCATTTAGGGGAAATCCGATTACTCCGGCAGATATTTATGCTTTAGGAACGGCGATGGATGTGGCGGACCATTATACACTTTCTTATGACAAGCCGGCAATCGTGGCAACGGTTTTGTTGTTGGCGCTCTGTGTCGTTGCCTGTAAATTGGAGACCTATAAAATTTTCAACTGGAAGAGACGTCTGGTAACGCTGGCTGTGGTAGCCGCGGTGACTGTCGGAAGTTCCTTTTTCTTAACCAGGGTAGATTTTCTTTCAGAGAAAGGAGTTGCGGTAAATTTCTGGGAACAGAAAAAAGGATATCGCAAAAACGGATATATCTTAAGCTTTTTAATGAATATTCAGTATACCATTGTGTCGGAACCGGATGGTTATAGTCCGGAGAAAGTCAATGCGATCGCAGATGATTATCAGGTGACGCAGGGAAAAAATAAAAAGCTGACGCAGAAACCCAACATTTTTGTGATCATGAATGAAACGTTTTCGGATTTAAATGTAGTCAATAAGATTAAGACGAATAAAGAAGTGATGCCATATATTAACAGCTTGAAAGAAAATACAATTAAGGGTCATATGTTGGTATCTGTGTTCGGAGGCGGAACCAGTAACTCAGAATACGAATTTTTAACAGGAAACTCTGTATCCACACTTCCGTTAAACGGAAATGCGTATACACAATTTGTAAAACATAAAGTTCCAAGTCTTGCAAGTCAGTTGAAAGAACAGGGATATGATACCCTTGCATTCCACCCGTATAAGGCTCACGGATGGAATCGTGATACGGTTTATCCGCTACTGGGATTTGATAAATTCTTAGATGAAACCGCAATGAATCCAAACGGAGAAAAATTCCGTGGATGGTATAGTGATTCCGAGGATTACAATAAAATCATCGAAACGTTTGAAAACAAAAAAAGCGGGAAGCCATTATTCTTATTTAATGTCACGATTCAGAATCATGGAGGATATCTGATTGCAGATAAGAATTTCAAGGAAGAAATTAAGATCAAAGACGAAAAGGCTACCGATACTGCCAATCGTTATTTGTCCTTGATTCATGAGTCTGACCGGGCATTTGAAAAGATTGTAAATTATTTCAAAAATCAAAAGGAACCGACTATTGTTGTAATGTTCGGAGACCATCAGCCAAAGCTGGAAGATTCATTTTATGAGTTGTTGTATGGAAAATCTCTGAATAATCTCAGTTTGAAAGAATTGCAGAAAAAATATACAGTTCCGTTTTTGATCTGGGCAAACTATGACATTGATGAGAAATCCGATGTGGAAAATGTCAGTGCCAATTATCTGTCCAGTCTGATGTTGGAGCAAACCAATTTGAAACTGTCACCGTACAATGAATTTTTGTTAAATCTGAGAAAAACAATTCCGGCAATCAATGCCAATGGATATGTGACAGAAGACGGAAAAAATCACGCATTTGCAGATAAAACCAAGTACAGTGCTCTGATTACACAATATCAGTATTTACAGTATAATAGTCTCATGGATAAGAAAAATGTCAGTAAAAAGCTGTTTTCTGTAGAAGAGACAAAATAGTGACATAATAGAATTAAATATTGTGGGGGAAACCATTTGCTTTTGGCACGCTGTCTTGACAGCGTGCCAAAAAGGTTATAGAATAAAAGTTGGTGTGGCCTTGCGGAAGGCAAGGCGCAAAAAGGAAAGAAGAAAAGTCAGATACATTGATTTTAGGAGGATACACATATGGTAAAAGCAGTCGTTGGAGCCAATTGGGGAGACGAAGGAAAAGGTAAAATTACAGACATGTTAGGTGAAACATCCGATATCATCGTTCGTTTCCAGGGAGGAGCAAATGCAGGTCATACAATCATTAATGATTATGGGAAATTTGCTCTGCATACATTGCCATCTGGTGTGTTCTATCAGCATACGACCAGTATCATCGGTAATGGAGTTGCATTGAATATCCCGGTATTATTCAAAGAAGTGGAAGAAATTGTATCACAGGGAGTGCCGCAGCCGAAGATTTTAGTTTCCGACCGGGCACAAATGGTAATGCCGTATCATATTTTATTTGACCAGTATGAAGAAGAACGTCTTGGGAAAAATTCTTTTGGATCTACAAAGTCCGGAATTGCACCGTTTTATTCTGACAAATATGCGAAGATTGGATTCCAGGTCAGTGAATTGTTTGATGAGGAGGAGCTGAAAGCAAAGCTTTCTAAAGTCTGTGAGACGAAAAATGTGCTGCTGGAACATTTGTACCATAAACCGCTTTTGGACCCGGAACAGTTGTTTGAGACTTTAATGGAATATCGGGAGATGGTAGCTCCATATGTGTGTGATGTAGCATTGTTTTTGCATGAGGCCATCAAGGAAGGAAAGAATATTCTTCTGGAAGGGCAGCTGGGATCTCTGAAGGATCCGGATCATGGAATTTATCCGATGGTTACATCTTCTTCTACTTTAGCAGGATACGGTGCCATCGGAGCAGGGATTCCTCCGTATGAGATTAAAAAGGTTGTCACCGTTGTAAAGGCGTACTCCAGCGCTGTGGGGGCAGGAGCCTTTGTCAGCGAAATTTTTGGCGAGGAAGCAGATGAGCTTCGGAAACGAGGAGGAGACGGAGGAGAATTCGGAGCCACCACAGGACGACCGAGACGAATGGGATGGTTTGACGTTGTAGCAACCAAATATGGATGCCGTTTGCAGGGAACCACAGATGTTGCATTTACGGTGCTGGATGTTTTGGGATATTTGAAGGAGATTCCGGTATGCGTTGGATATGAAGTGGATGGGGAAGTGATCACAGACTTCCCAACCACCGGAAAGTTAGAAAAAGCAAAACCGGTATTGAAGGTACTACCGGGATGGGAATCTGATATTCGGGGAATTACGGAATATGAAAAATTACCGGAAAACTGTCGTAAATATATTGAGTTTGTAGAAGAACAGATTGGTTATCCGATTACTTTGATCTCCAACGGACCGGGAAGACATGAAATTATTCGCCGCGGCTTTGAGGATTAAACGTCATGGAAGAGACTGTTGAGAAAAAAGAGAAGAAAAGCTGGAAAAAGGAAGCCTTAAGTTGGGCTGCCTGTATTGCGGTAACCATTCTCTTGACAGAATTTATTTTAAACTTTGTAATTATTAATGCCAATATTCCCAGCGGATCAATGGAGAATACCATTATGACCAATGATAAGCTCATTGCTCTCAGAACCTCTTATTGGTTTCAGGATCCGAAACGGGGAGACATTATTATTTTTAAATACCCGGACAATGAAGAAGAGTGGTATATTAAACGTGTCATTGCGCTTCCGGGTGAAACAGTGGAGGTAAGAGGCGGGAAGGTGTATATCAATCACAGTAAGACGCCTCTAAAGGAAGCTTATATTAAGGAAGAGCCGGTGGATGATTTTGGACCGTATACCGTGCCCAAAGACGGATATTTTGTAATGGGAGATAACCGAAATAATTCCAATGACGCCCGGGAGTGGGATACCCATTATGTATCCAGAGATGAGATTCTTGGTAAGGCATGGTTTCGTTATTATCCATCTTTGAAATGGATTAAGTGACAGAAGAAAGGGAAACAGCAATGGAGAAAAAAATAATCAACGCACAGAATGCTCCGGCAGCGGTAGGACCGTACTGCCATGCAGTGGAAATGGGAAATTTTGTATTTACATCCGGTCAGATCGGTTTGGATCCAGATACGCAGGAGTTAAAAGAAGGCGTTGCGAATCAGACAAAGCAGGTTTTAAAAAATTTGGAAGCAGTGCTGCAGGCATCCAATCTGACGCTGAACGACGTAATTAAGACGACGGTATTTTTAGCGGATATTCAGGATTTTGCAGAAATCAATGGGATTTATGAAGCCGCGTTTGGGGAGAATAAACCGGCAAGATCCTGCGTGCAGGCAGGGGCTTTACCGAAAGGCGCGCTCATTGAGATTGAAGTTATTGCAGGGAAATAATAGAATATTCATTGAGAAAAAGCATTCAGAGAGGGAGCAGTGAAAGATAGCTGTTCCCTTTCTTTTGTTTGCCCAGCATGGGCAAACTCTAACGGGTGTAAGTCCCGAACATGCCCAGATAGTGGGAAGTGTATAGCTGAACAGCAAGGTTGTTTGTCGTGAGGCAAAATCTGAAAGAAGCTGTAAGCAAACCTCTGGTCTGACGGACAGAAATCACATATAAGGCTAG
>NZ_BAAJCL010000023.1:0-20702 GCF_057535655.1 Anaerostipes stercorihominis
TCAGATTTTGCCTCACGACAAACACCCTTGCTGTTCAGCTATACACTTCCCACTATCTGGGCATGTTCGGGACTTACACCCGTTAGAGTTTGCCCATGCTGGGCAAACAAAAATAAACCACTCAAAAGTGGTTTTGTTTTTCTCTGAGGAATTATCTGTATCACACATACAGGATTTTCCTCCTTTCGATTGTCAGGGCATCAGAATCTTTCTGAAAATGGACCAGGCGGGAATCGAACCCGCGTCCAAAAACCTATTCACATGAGGCTCTCCCATTACAGTTGTTCTTTTAACCTTCCCTCCGCAATCCTCCGAACAACAGGATGACTGCTTTGGTAGCTTCATAAATACTTCATCTGACGCAAAGCTTAATCAGAAGAGGGCCCTGCATATTTGAAGCCAGAACTTCGGACTGCAGGTGATCCAAAGCTGACTGCTGCAAACTAGGCAGCGTACGCTAATTTATTATTATCTGCGTTTATATTTAAGTTTGTACCGTAAGGTGGTCCCTCCCAATGGCTCCTCAAGCTTCAAAATCCCTGTCGAAACCAGTACTGGCCCCAATTCAATTTCAGCTTTCACGAGACTGGAAACTCATCTCCAGTCTCGAAACTATATTATAAAGTTTTTCCTAGTTTCTGTCAAGTGATTCAAAAGAATTCATCTTATCCAAAATTTCGTACTTTAAAATCCCTTTGCGCTTCCCTCAACTGATCTCGTTTTGAAATATCCTGCCGCTTATCATAAAGCTTTTTACCGCGGCAAAGCCCGATTTCTACTTTCACAAGACTTTTCTGAAAGTAGACCTTCAACGGAATCAAGGTGTATCCTTTCTGATTGACTTGTCCAACCATCTTTGAAATTTCTGATTTATGAAGAAGAAGCTTTCGGGTGCGCAAAGGGTCCTTATTAAAAATATTTCCTTTTTCATACGGACTGATATGCATCTGACGCAGGAACACCTCTCCATTTTCAATGTCCACAAACGCTTCCTTTATACTGCAGTGTCCCATTCTCAGAGACTTGACCTCTGTTCCATGAAGCACAATTCCAGCCTCAAAGCTATCCTCTACAAAATAATCGTGTCTTGCTTTTTTGTTATTGGCAATCAACTTCATGCCGCTGCTCTTCGCCATAATTTTCCTCCTCTGCCAACTCGAAATCAATGGTCTTCAAAAGCATGTCAACACCTTTTACTCGAATCGTCACATGCTGCCCGAGTTTGAATACTTTTTTTGTTCTCTCACCGACCATTGTATAAGTTTTTTCATCGTAATAATAGTAATCCCCTGGCAATGCAGAGACATGAATCATCCCTTCTATTGTACTAGGAAGTTCCACATATACGCCCCAGCTTGTAATACTGGAAATAATTCCACGATGAACTTCACCGATATGCTGACTCATGTACTCTGCCTTTTTCAGTTTTTCCACTTCTCTTTCTGTCTCTTCTGCCCTGCGCTCTGTCTTAGATGTTTGTTCAGCTACCTTGGGAAGAATCTCCTCATAATGAGCAACCCGTTTTCCATGAAACTCTCCATGGAGATTCTCTTTGATAATCCGGTGAATCTGCAAATCTGGATAACGCCGGATTGGCGACGTAAAATGACAGTAATATCTTGCTGCCAATCCAAAATGTCCCGCACTGTAGACAGAGTATTTTGCCTGCTTCATAGACCGCAACGTTAGTCTGCAAATCAGAGGTTCCTCTGACGTTCCTTCAATTTTAGTCAGAAGCTTTTGAACTTCCATTGGATGAATCTCATCTTTACTGATTTTTAAATAAATTCCGAAGTTTTGTAAAAAAGTTTGCAATTTTGCAACCTTTTCTCCATCAGGAATTTCATGAATCCGATATAAAAAGGGAATTTCTCTCCAGTAAAAATCCTCTGCAACAGTTTCATTGGCACACAGCATAAAGTCCTCAATCAGCTTTGTAGCTGCATTGCGTATCTGTGGAAAGACATCTGTTGGTCTTCCTTCTTCATTCAACAGAATTTTAGATTCCGGAAAATCAAAATCAATTCCCCCTCTTTTGTGACGGCGATCCCTAAGAATCTCCGACACTTCCTTCATTAACTCAAACATTGGTACAAAATCCCGATAAACAGCCCTCGGCTTCTCTTCCCCATCCAAAATTGCCGCAACATCTGTGTAAGACATTCTCTGATCTACCCGGATCAGCGTTTCTGCAATTTGATGGTCTACCACTTTTCCATGGGAATCAATCTCCATAAGACAACTCAACGCCAAACGATCACATCCGGCATTTAAAGAGCAAATACCATTGGAAAGCTGATGAGGAAGCATTGGGATCACCCGATCCACCAGATAGACACTTGTTCCCCGCTTCAAAGCTTCCTGATCCAGCGGAGAATATTCCGCAACATACTCTGATACATCAGCAATATGAACTCCCAGACAATAATTCTCTCCTTTTTTGGTTAAAGTAATTGCATCATCCAAATCTTTGGCATCCTCTCCGTCAATCGTAACCGTCTGCCAATCTCTCAAATCCATTCGATCTGCATAGGCGGAGACATCCACCGCATCCGGAATCGTCTTTACTTGCTGCTTCACATTTTCGTCAAATTCCATTGGAAGATTATAAGCCTTAAGAATGGATAAAATATCAACTCTTGGATCATCTTTATGACCCAGGACTTCCACAATCTCTCCTTCCGGGCTGTGACGCTCATCTCCATAATTTGTAATTTTTACCAAGACTTTAAATCCGCTGGTTAAGTTCCCGCATTGTTCCTTTGAAACAAAAATATCACTGTCAAATCGAAGATTATCCGGAACCACAAATCCAAAATTCTGATTTTTTTGCAAGGTGCCCACCATCGTTGTCATCCCACGTTTCAAAATTTTCAAAATCTTTCCTTCTTTTCTGCGCCCTGATTTCGGATGATCATCCAGTACTTCCATCAGAACCGTATCTTCATGAAAAGCCCCATTCATATTTTTCTCATGAATGTAATAATCTTCTGTCTCTCCTTCCACTGTCACGAATCCAACCCCCCTCTGGGTACACAAAAAGGTTCCTTTGAGATGTTTTGCAGTCAGCGGCTGGTATTTTCCTCGTTTTGTTACTTCAATACTGCCTTCTTCCACCAGTTCCTTTAAAATGCTGACAAATTCATCTCGATCTTTTGTTTCCACCTGCAGCAAATATCCCAGCTCTTTTTGCTTCATCGGTCGATAATGAGAATCATAAATCAACTCTTTCACTCTTTTTTTTCTTTGTTTTCGTCTATCTGTCATATATTTTACTCCTGCCTCTCACAAATTGTAAATCTGTTTTCAATCCTAAAGAAATTTCCTATATTATTAAGAAAACACACCTCTTAAGTATATTTAAGAAGTGTGTTTCATCCCGTTTTCCTAAAGAAATTTTGAACAGAGGATTGCCGCTGTTACAAAAAATACAATTGTAAAAAATGTCGTTGCTCGAACCAAAGTTCCTTCTTTAGAACGGCCTTTGTTCTTGCTCCAATAGGTCCCCGTATCTGCAGCTCCCGTCAAAGAACCCAGTCCAGCTTCTTTTCCTTCTTGCATTAGTACTAATATGATTAAGAAAATTGATGCTATAATAAAGATTACAGTTAACGCAGTTCTCACAATGTGCCTCCTAATATACTTAAATTCACTGTGAGTTATTCTAACATAGAAAACGACAAGTTGCAAGAGAAACTATGGGACTTTGCATGGATTTTACATTTTTGCTTTTCTTTTGTTCTGTCTTTTACAGCAAGCCATACCTTCGACAGCTTCCAAGCTGTTCTTCGATTCGCAGCAGACGGTTATATTTTGAAGTTCTGTCAGACCGGCATGGCGCTCCTGTTTTAATCAATCCACTGTTTACTGCCACTGCAATATCTGCAATGGTCGTATCCTCTGTTTCTCCGGACCGATGGGAAATGATCGTGCGGTATCCTGCGTTAGCTGCCGTCTCAATCGCATCCAAAGTTTCCGTTAAGGTTCCGATTTGGTTTGGTTTCACCAAAATACTATTGGCAATATCTTCTTTGATCCCTTCCCGCAGACGTTTTACATTTGTCACAAAAAGATCATCTCCAACCAAAAGAATTTTTTCTCCCAGCCGGTATGTCAGCACTTTCCATCCCGGCATATCTTCCTCATTTAATCCATCTTCAATTGAAAAAATTGGATATTGCTCTGCCAGTCTCTCATAATACTGCACCATTTCCTCAGAGTTTCTGCGAATCTCCCTGCCTGTCATCCGGCTTTCACCATCGAAATAGTAAATGCCCTCATCTTCATCATAAATTTCAGATGCCGCACAGTCCATCGCAATGGCAACCTCCTCTCCCGGCTTATATCCGGCAGACTCAATGGCATGTACCAAAAGCTCCAATGCCTGTTCTGAGCTTTCCAAATCCGGTGCAAATCCTCCTTCATCGCCAACTCCGGTACTTAAATGACTTTCCTTTAAAATGTCTTTTAACGTATGATAAATCTCTGCCCCCATCATTAGAGCATCTCGAAAAGAATCCGCACCAACCGGGGCAATCATAAATTCTTGAAAGTCTACCGTATTATCTGCATGTTTCCCTCCATTTAAGATATTCATCATAGGTATGGGAAGACGACAGGCAAAACTTCCTCCCAGATATTGATATAACGGAATCTGCAATCCATTGGCTGCCGCCTTTGCAGATGCCAAAGACGCACCAAGTACCGCATTAGCTCCAAATCGTTCTTTGTTCTCTGTTCCATCTGCTTCCAACATAATCTGATCAATCTCAATCTGATTTAGAACATTTTTTCCGATCAAACGATCTGCAATTTTGTGGTTTACATGATTTACTGCAGTTTCCACACCCAATCCCCGGTATCGTTTTTCCCTGTCCCGTAATTCCAGAGCTTCAAACTTTCCGGTAGACGCTCCAGACGGGACAATCGCTCTTCCTCTGGCTCCGCCTTCTAACAGTACTTCCACCTCCACCGTTGGATTTCCTCTGGAATCCAAAACTTCTCTTCCAATTACATTTTTAATACATAAACGCTCTTTCATTCCATCACACCCTTTACAAGTAATGATGTTATTCTTTCCAAGAATATGAATCTCTATACAGTTCCTTCCACAAATCTTTCTGTTTTTTCGATCTTAAGCTGAAATATCTTCTCTGAAATAACAACAAAAGCATCCGCAATTCAACGATCGCAGACGCTTTTTTGTAATTGAATTTTATTTATTTATTAACAGAGACTTTCCTGTCATTTCTTCCGGCTGCTCCATTCCCATCATTTCGATTAATGTAGGAACAATATCCGCAAGGCATCCGCCTTCTCTTAAAGACACGCCCTCCTTATAATTTACCAGAATAAACGGAACTGGATTGGTCGTATGCGCCGTAAACGGAGCTCCTGTCTCATAATCTTTTAACTGCTCTGCATTTCCGTGATCGGCACAAATAAACATTTGTCCGTCTACTTCCTTAATCGCTTCCACTGCATTCCCAACGCACTGATCCACTGCTTCCACCGCTTTGACTGCAGCCTCTTCAATTCCTGTATGACCAACCATATCGCTGTTGGCAAAGTTCACAATGATCACATCGTATTGATCGGATTTGATTGCTTCTACCAGTTTTTCTCCTACTTCCGGAGCGCTCATCTCCGGCTGAAGATCATAGGTTGCAACCTTTGGAGAATTTACAAGAATTCTTTCTTCATTTTCGTTTGGCTCTTCAATTCCTCCATTGAAGAAGAAGGTAACATGTGCATATTTTTCTGTTTCTGCCAAGCGAAGCTGCTTTAAGCCGTGTTTTGCCAGAAACTCTCCAAACGTATTCTTAATCTCGACTTTATGAAATGCCACAAGTTTATTTGGAATTGTTACATCATACTCTGTAAAGCATACAAATGTCGTTTTAAAATATCCGTTGGGACGATCAAAGCTATCAAATTTGTCATCACAGATCGAACGTGTAATTTCTCTTGCGCGGTCTGGCCGGAAGTTAAAAAATACCACAGAATCATTTTCTTTGAGAGTTGCAACCGGAGCATTGTCTTCCATAATGACAGTCGGTACGACAAATTCATCTGTTACATCTTCTTTATAGGAAGATGCAATCGCCTCAACGCCATTCTGTGCAGTATTTCCCTGTCCAAGAACAATGGCATTGTATGCTTTCTGCACGCGATCCCAGCGATTGTCACGGTCCATAGCATAATAACGTCCAGAGACAGTTGCAATTTTACCAACTCCGATTGCTTCCATCTTTGCTTCTAATTCTTCTGCAAATCCTTTTCCGGAAGTCGGCGCAGTATCACGACCGTCTAAAAACAGATGAACATATACGTTCTGAAGTCCCTGTCTTTTTGCCATCTCCAATACGCCGTATAAATGAGTATTATGGCTGTGAACGCCTCCGTCTGACAACAGCCCGAAACAATGCAGAGAAGTGTCATTGTTTTTGCAATTCTCCATTGCTTTCAGTAAAGCTTCATTTTTAAAGAAATCTCCGTCTTCAATTTCTTTCGTGATTCTTGTTAATTCCTGGTAAACAATCCTTCCTGCTCCCATATTTAAATGTCCGACTTCTGAATTTCCCATTTGTCCTTCCGGAAGACCTACTGCCATTCCGGACGCGTTTCCTTTGACAAACGGATATTCTTTCATTAATTGATCCATCACAGGAGTTTTTGCCTCTGCAACCGCATTTGCCTCCTCTGTTTCATTTAATCCATATCCATCTAAAATCATAAGAACCGTAGGTTTTTTACTCATCTTTATCTCCTTTATTTTTCTTTATTTTTCTTTCATGCCCGTTAATATTATAACGATTCTTTTGACGAAATTCAACTAGAGATTGCGAATGTATAATGATTCTTCCCACTTCGTTTGCTGTGATACAACGCCTCGTCAGCTCGTCTAAGGCAGTCTCTATACTGAAATTGGTCCTTTTGAATCATACAGACACCGCAGCTGCAGGAAATCGCACTTTCTTTCTCTCGCATCTGTTTATACATCCAGTCCAATTTTTTCTTTAGAATCTCCGGCGATTTAATATTTTTTACAAAAACCATAAACTCGTCTCCTCCCAGACGTCCAATGAAGTCCGTACTGCGAAAAGATTTTCCCAGTATTTGCGTTAACTCTTTGAGCATATCATCCCCTCCCAAATGACCTATGGTATCATTGATATGCTTAAAATCATCAATGTCAAATAGTAACAGGGCACAAATTTCTCCCGGGTTTACAGCGTACACATAGTCTTTGATCTTTTTTTCAAAGGTGGAACGATTCAGCACATTGGTTAGTGAATCATACTGTGCCGCCCTCTCGTTTTCTAAAGCCAGCTTCTTTTCTGCGTCAATATCTTTTTGATAAATCAAAGCATACATATCCTCCGTATACTTTTCCTGGAATAAATGAATCACCAATTCACTCCACAGAATACGTTCTCCCTCTTTTTTCTGATATTGAAACGACAGATTGCTGACACCAGAATGAAATTCATCCTTCATATTTTCAATTTCCAGACATTTTTTATAGCGTTCCTTGTCCGCCTCCTCCGCCATCTGATCCGTAAGCATCGCAGTAAAATCCTGAAACATATAGAATTCATCCGCCTGCTTCCTATAAGTTTCCCACAATCCGCCTGCCGAAAGAACGACTCCGTCTCCCAAATGAATTTCCGCAAAAGCTTCTGTCTCCGACAGCATCGCTTTATAAAAATCGTTGGTCCTGCGATACTCAAATTCTACTAATTTTTTTTCAATCATCGGCGTTATTACAACAATGAGCGTATGTACATCTTCTTTTTCCTCTCCGATTCTGCGAGTCTCTAATTTAAACCAGTCATATTCCCCTTCTTTTTTTCGCAGCATCATATGAGCCATCTGATTTTGTTCTTTTTGATCAACCTTCTCAAATAGTTTCCGAAATTCATCCACAAAATAC
The DNA here is from genome assembly GCF_057535655.1 of Anaerostipes stercorihominis. Lineage (NCBI taxonomy): Bacteria > Bacillati > Bacillota > Clostridia > Lachnospirales > Lachnospiraceae > Anaerostipes > Anaerostipes stercorihominis. Next base: position 7,937 of record NZ_BAAJCL010000023.1, read on the forward strand.
GGATGCACAATACCCCGCCGAATCCATGACTCCGGAAAAGCTTCCTCCTTTTTCTCTTCTCCCCAAATCAAACTGCGATCGCTATGAAAATAAATCATATTTCGATGTTCATGAAATTCAAATATTTCATTTTCAAAGTTTCTGGACACATATTGGGTCTGCTCCATATCATCTACCACACGATGATATCCTTCTAAAGTAATCTCTCCATTCTTATTTCCTGTCATGCTCCCCACACATCGGACCATAACCTCACCTCGATCCGGATGATTCCATGTATACTCCAGCTGAACGACCTCCCCTGTGGCTATCATTGTTTCTACCCCTTGGTTTACATAATGATAATACCCATCATTAATTCTGCTGTACCAATGACCATAGCATTCTTCCGGCGTCACAAACTCTGATGCTCCAAGAACTTTTTTCATGGTTCGGCTTGCAATCATTCGGCAGTTCTTTCGCTCTTGATCCATCTTAATAATCCAGAGCCCTAAAACTGTTGTATCCAAAATATTTTGACTCATTCGTGATTCCGAAAATACATTATGCCCCGCAATTCCGAAATCCTCCTCTTCTTTTAAAAACTGCAGCTCCAACATTTGCGCCGCTTTTTTCAGCATGACTTTTCGATTTGAAAAGCGATGCGCCTGATCTGCACCGAGGAACCCAATCAGTTGTTCGCCCCGCCATAAGCTGCACAATAAGACTTCTTCCACTCCCTGTTTTTGCATGGATTGCATCAATTCCAGATCATCCTTTTCCAAAGAGTCTTTTTTCAAAATCACCGTATCCTCATTCTGGCTAAGCATTTGCCTCCAAGGCTGAAATTGTTTTGCTTCTATTGTTTGGTAACATAGTTCTCTCGGAACAATTCCCGCTGCCTGATATTCACAGACGCTTTGCCATACATCCATATCCTCATTATATAAATATAAATACGTCCTGTCTGCTTCATAAAAACCTGCAACATATTGAAGAATTGTAGAAATCCTCTCTTCGGCTCCCTGCTGTCTTTCACTGATCTCCAGCAGATGAATTATCTGGTCTGAAACATAAAGATCATCACTCCTTTGCTGATTCAACCACTGGTCTCCCTGATCCAAAGTCCTTGCAAAAACCAGACGGCATTTTCTTCCATACCAATTCATCAATTTTTCGCGTATAAACATATCTTCTTTTAAATAATCGTTGTACAATTGACGATAATAAAATTCCTGCCATTCGATTTGATCTTTATTACAGTGTTCACAAACTTCTTTTCTGCCCAAAAACACCGAATAACATTTTTTCCCTTCATAATCAAAAACGCCCGTCATTTTTTTTGCACTGCTATTCATGTAATAAATTTCGTTGCTTTCCATATCTGTTACATAAATAATCGTTTCCAGATTGTCCAAAATATAGCAAAAGGAAGCCTCTTTTTTTCCGTTTTCCACAAACAGCTGTTCATTCTTCTGAAATGATATATCATTTACCCAATGTTTTGTTAAATGATTCTTTTCCGGTTTTGTTGTCATATAGATATGTTCAAACTCTGCTGCATTGACAGGTTTTCCAAAGAAATATCCCTGCAAAATCTCAGGTTTTAATTGATTCAAACACTGCAGCTCTTCTTCAATTTCCACCCCTTCGCAGCAGACACTGATTTGCGCACTGTGTGCCAGTTCAATCATATTATTTAACAGTCGATAATTGTATACACTATTTTGAATCTTGTTTACAAAGCATTGGTCAATTTTAATCTCATCAATCTCCAGTCCCTTCAGGTAGCCCAAAGAGGAATATCCGGTACCAAAATCATCAATGGACACTTGGATTCCCCACTCTCTCCAGCTCATAAAAATATAATTATAATATTGATAATCCTGAAGCTGCATACTCTCTGTTAATTCGATGGAAACAGCATCTCCGGGCAAACCTGCTTCTCTCAAGGATTGTGCAATGAAGTCCGTAATATCCGGATCTTTTAATTGCAGATAAGAAACATTGACACTGATATGAAAATTCTGATGTCGCTTTCTCCACATGGCACACTGCACAAAAGCCTGCTGCATCACCCAATTCCCCACAGGAATCATAAGACCCGTCTGCTCTAAAATCGGAATAAAAACATCCGGTGAAACACTGCCATATCGTCTGGAGGTATAGCGCAGCAAAGCTTCCGCCCCATGTATTTTATAACCTTCCAGCAGAACTTGCGGCTGATAAAAAATCTCAAATCCCTGAAAATCCTTTTGCACACTGACCTTCAACTCTTCACGCAATTCCACCTGATACATATATTTTTCGTAATCCTCGGAAGAGAAAAATTCCAAACGATCTTTCCCCATCTTTTTCGCACGATCCATGGCATTTTCTGCATACCGCACCAAAAGATCCGCATCTTGTTCTCCGGAAACAGGATAATAAACCGCCCCGGAAGAAACCGTACAAAAATCCCGGACATTTTCACAGACTTTTTGATAATACATTTCCGTTCGCTTTTTGTCGTATCCTTCTAAATCTACAGCAAAATGATCTCCATCCAGGCGATATATTAAAACATGATCCTTTCCTATGTTTTCTAAGACCTCTGCAAACTTTTTTAAAACTGTATTTCCGTAAGCTCTGCCAAATCTTTGATTTAAAGTTTTAAAATCATCAATACCGAGGATCAGCAAATGACCATATTTTTTCTTTCCTTTTTTTCGAGCTAAATCCTCCATCATTTTATTATAATTCATTAACCCGGTCAAAAGATCCATTTTACCTGCCAATACACTTTCCGACAGACGGCCAATTAAAATCTCAGAGGTATGTAATTCATCTAAAATGACTCTTCCTCTGCAATTCATCCATAATTTCCCATGAAAATCATCGTAAAGTCTTGTATTGAAATCAATTTCACCTTTTTTCCCACTCCGAACATTTTCCAACACATGTCGAACATAATCACGATCTTTTTGATAAATCCCATTTAAAAATACATCAAAGGAATACCCAGCCACAGTTTCCTGTTTTACCATTCGGCTATTTGAAAGTTCCTTAGCAAAAAAGAAGATATTTTTCTTTATATCCCACAAAAACAAATGGTCATTTGTTGATTCATTTAAAAATATCAGCATTTTATAATAATCATTGAATTGTTTCTTCTGCATATCGATCAAATATCCCATATTTATCTGTGCTGACTTCTACCGGTCAGACATTCCTCCTTAATTTTTCTTTCATTATACTACATTTTCCATTTTTCATCATCTGAAAATTCTCTTTCCAGCAGCCCTTTTCTATAGAATTCACCTTTGATCCATGATAAACCGGAAACAACATTTTATATAATCTATAATATAGTCGGATTCTTTTATCTATTTATTTTCATATGATTGTAAGTTTTCTGGATGCCGAATATATTGTGGCAGCCAATGATCCTGTTGGACATGGCAAAACTGCCATGATGAATGATATCTGGGGAGACTGGAGTGATGCCGGCTGTCATACAATGACGGAGGATGTACATACCTTCCATAACCTTGTATGTGAAAAATATCCAGATCTTCCTTATTTCTTATTTGGTCACAGTATAGGATCTTTTATCACCCAAGATTATGCAGCAAAATACGGAGATGATCTGACCGGAATTACCATTTGCGGCACCGCCGGAATCTTTCGCGGAGTAAAAGAGATGGAATCCACTCTTGACAATGTTGTTAGAGAAGGAAAAGAGAAAGATTCTGATCCGCAATTCACCGCTGACTTGATTGGATAGATGTGTGAACGCTGCAAAAACGTACAAATCGGAAATGAATGGATTTGTGCGGACCCTTATGTTCAGATCGACCATGCCCAGGATCCTTTTGATGCCTTTACCAAACCAACAACAAAGGTTTATTCCGGCTCTCGTCATGAAATTCATAACGATGCCCACATTAAAAATGAAGTAGAAGCAAGCATCCTTGAATTTATAAATGCTCTTCTTGTCTCTTAGTCTGCACTGCAGACAAAAATCAGTCCCGCAGGTATACATTCCATACACTTGCGGGACTGATTACATTCAAATCAAATTATTTATAATTTACAATTTTCCCAAAATCCGGTTTTAATGAAGCGCCGCCAACTAATCCACCATCAATATCCGGCTGAGCAAATAATTCCGGTGCGCTGTCTGCTGATACAGATCCGCCATACTGGATGCGAATTGCTTCTGCTGTTGCATCATCATATACTTCTGCAATGCATGCACGAATTGCTGCACAAACTTCCTGAGCCTGTTCTGTTGTTGCAACTTTACCTGTCCCAATTGCCCAGATTGGTTCATACGCAATCACTGCTGTTTTTGCCTGATCCGCAGTAACTCCCTGAAATGCAATTTTAATCTGCTGACGAACAAAGTCAATGGTTACTCCCTGTTCTCTCTGTGCCAAGGTTTCTCCGCAGCAAACAATTGGTGTAATTCCATGCTCAAAAGCTTTTAACACTTTTTTGTTCACAGTCTCATCTGTCTCTGCGAAGTATTCTCTTCTCTCAGAATGTCCAAGAATTACATATTTTACTCCCAAATCAGTTAACATATTTGGAGCAATTTCCCCAGTGTAAGCACCGCTCTCTTCAAAATACATATTTTCTGCACCGATTGCAATGTTGCTTCCCTCTGCTGCCTCAATTGCTGCCGGGATATCAATTGCCGGTACACAACATACTACATCTGAAGTTTCACTAGCCACCAAAGGCTTTAATTCTTCAATTAATGCCTTTGCCTCGCTAGGAGTTTTGTTCATTTTCCAGTTTCCCGCTACGATTGTTTTACGCATAAAACTTATCCTTCTTTCTTAAATATAATATCATTTCCTCTGCATTTTCGTTTGCAAAATACTCAATACCTATTTGTCATTGGCTGCAACAACACCTGGAAGATCTTTTCCTTCTAAGAATTCAAGAGATGCTCCGCCGCCAGTTGAGATATGTGTCATCTTATCTCCAAATCCCAGCTGATTCACTGCCGCTGCAGAGTCTCCTCCGCCAATAATTGTTGTCGCTTCTGTCTCAGCTAAAGATTCTGCTACCGCGATGGTTCCTTTTGCCAGAATTGGATTTTCAAATACTCCCATCGGACCATTCCATACAACTGTCTTTGCGGATTTTACTGCGTCTGCAAATTTTGCTGCTGTTTCCGTTCCGATATCTAATCCCATCATGTCTGCAGGAATTTCATTGGATGGTACAACAGATACTTCAATTTCAGCGTCAATTGGATTTGGGAAATCTTTTGCAATGGTAGTATCCACCGGAAGGAAAAGATTCTTTCCTAATTTTTCTGCTTTTTCCATCATTTCTTTACAATAATCAATCTTTTCATCATCTACCAAAGAGGTTCCGACTTCATATCCTTTTGCTTTCAAGAAAGTATAAGCCATTCCGCCGCCGATAATCAACGTATCGCATTTTTCCAATAAATTATCAATAACTTTTAATTTATCCGCAACCTTTGCTCCGCCTAAGATGGCGACCATCGGTCTTTCAGGATTGTTTACAGCATTTCCCAGGAAATCAATTTCTTTCTGCATCAAATATCCAACCACTGCGGTATCAACATATTCTGTAACACCCACGTTAGAACAATGCGCTCTATGAGCAGTACCGAAAGCATCATTTACAAAGATGTCACACAGACTTGCAAGATCTTTGCTGAATGCCTCCCCATTCTTTGTTTCTTCTGCTCTATAACGAGTATTTTGAAGAAGAACCACTTCTCCGTCTTTCATCTCTGCAACTGCTACTTTTGCATTCTCCCCTACAACATTATCATCCGCAGCAAATTTCACTTCCTGCTCTAATAATTCGCTTAAACGAGAGGCAACCGGCGCAAGAGATAATTCTGGTTTCGGCTCTCCTTTTGGTTTTCCTAAATGTGAGCAAAGAATCACTTTTCCACCGTCAGCAATCAACTTCTTAATTGTCGGAAGCGCTGCAACCAGACGATTTTCATCCGTAATCTGCCCGTCTTTCAAAGGTACGTTGAAATCGCAGCGTACTAAGACTTTCTTTCCGGCTACATTAATGTCATCTACAGATTTTTTATTTAACATGTTTTGTATTTCCTCCTAAGATTCTATATCTCTCAGCTTTTCGTTGTGGATGCCAACATCTCGGGCAATCCCGGACTTTGGCTCATCCGCTATCACAAAAAGGGGGCCGGTCCAAACAGACCGGACCCCCAGTTGAGTCTTATCACACTGTAATAAATACAGGCTTGTCCTCATTCTAATATCAAATTAAGCTAATTCAGCAAAATATTTGATTGTTCTTACCATCTGGCTTGTGTAAGAGTTTTCATTGTCATACCAAGATACAACCTGAACCTCTGTTGTTCCGTTCTCTAATGGGAGAACCATTGTCTGTGTAGCATCAAATAAAGAACCATATCTCATACCAACAATATCACTGGATACGATTTCATCTGTATTATATCCAAAAGATTCTGTAGCTGCTGCTTTCATTGCTGCGTTAATTTCATCAACTGTTACATTTCCTTCAACAACAGCTGTTAAAATTGTTGTAGATCCTGTAGGAGTTGGAACACGCTGAGCAGCTCCGATTAATTTTCCGTTTAATTCTGGAATAACAAGCCCGATTGCTTTTGCAGCACCTGTAGAGTTTGGTACAATGTTCACTGCTGCTGCACGAGATCTTCTTAAATCTCCTTTTCTCTGTGGTCCGTCAAGAGTCATCTGATCTCCTGTGTAAGCATGAATTGTACACATAATTCCAGATTTAATCTTAGCAAGATCATTAAGAGCTTTTGCCATAGGTGCTAAGCAGTTTGTTGTACAAGAAGCTGCAGAAATTACTGTATCTTCAGCTTTCAGTTCATCATGGTTTACATTGTAAACGATTGTTGGAAGATCATTTCCTGCTGGCGCAGAGATAACAACCTTTCTAGCTCCTGCTTCAATATGAGCAGATGCTTTTTCTTTTGATGTATAGAATCCTGTACACTCAAGAACAACATCTACACCAATTTCTCCCCAAGGAAGTTTTGCAGCATCAGCTTCAGCATAAATTTTGATTTCTGTTCCGTCAACGATGATAGAGTCATCTGTTGCTTCTACTTTGTCAGCTAATGCATATGTTCCCTGTGAAGAATCATATTTTAACAGGTGCGCAAGCATCTTTGGAGATGTTAAATCGTTGATTGCTACAACTTCATATCCTTCTGCTCCGAACATCTGTCTGAATGCAAGACGTCCAATACGTCCAAATCCATTAATTGCTACTTTAACTGCCATCTCAATTCCTCCTAAGTCTTGATTAATTAATTTGATGGATTTGCCAATTCTGTTAATCTATTGACAAACTTCTTCTTTATTTTAAACAATACTGCTAAAAAATTCAAGAGAATTTTAGTATTTTTATCATGTATACAATAAAATATTTTTGTACAATTTCACCAAAAATTCTTCTGATTCTTCAACACATTGAATAAAACAATTTCCATATTTTGCAAATTCCCTGTGTCAATGTTTTTTTAGTTTTCCTCATTTTGATCTAAAATATACCTGGCGATGGAATCCGCATATCCGGAGATTCTTTCCATACTGGAAACAATATCGAGAAAATAAACACCGGCTTCCGGCGCGCAATTTCCCTGCTTCATCCTCTGAATATGCTTTTTGCGAATTTGCTTTTTCATTTTTAAAACTTCTCTTGCATATGCAATGGCCTGATTTGCCTTTTCTGTATCATCATATCCGATGGCCTGGATCGCAGCCTCCAAAGCTCCCCTTACATTCTGATTCATATCTTCCAGTTCCTTGACAGCTCCTTCTGTAATCTTTGCATCCAGATCCTTCAGATGTTGAAGATATCCCGCAATATTTTCAACATGATCTCCGGCGCGTTCTATATCCGTAATTGAATCAAAAAGATTATTTACGACTTTGATTTCTTTTTCTGTCAAAGCCAGATGGCTGATTTTAATCAGATATTCTGTAATCATCGGCTCTAAATGATTGATAACCTGCTCGTCCTGATGCACTTTTTCAATCTTTTTTTGCCTTGGATGCTCACTGACGGATTCTTTTGCAATCCTTCCCAGATTCTTTAACACAATTTCTCCCATTCTTACGACTTCTTTCACCGCATTCTCCACAGCAAACGCCGGTGTTTCAAGAATACGTGGGTCTAAATGTCTCAATACTTTTTCTTCTGGTTCTTCCTCGTCCTCATCTTCTGCCGGCTCCTCCCGGATAATCAGCCCCGAGAGCTTGACCAGTGCATTTGCAAACGGGAACAAAAGAATGGTGACCGAAATATTAAAAATCGAATGGAAGATAGAAATTTGCGTACTTGTAATGTGCTGCATCGCCAAATCGTTAAAAATTCCAAAGAAAATTGTCATAATCACACCATAAACAGCAGCTCCGATCACATTAAAACTCAAATGAATCACCGCCGCTCTCTTTGCAGTTTTGTTTGCCCCGGCGCTTGATAAAATTGCTGTAACGCATGTTCCGATATTCTGTCCCAAAGTAATAAAAATTGCAGATCTCCAATTCACAATTCCCCGCATTGCCAACGTCTGTAAAATCCCCACGGAAGCAGAGGAACTCTGAATGATCGCCGTCACAACAGCTCCAACCAAGATTCCCAAAAACGGATTATTTCCCAGAACCTGAAATGCCTTATAAAAAATCGGACTGTCCTGATATACCTCAATAGATCCTGACATTGCAGAAAGCCCAATAAATAAAATTCCGAAGCCCACTGCAATTTCTGCTTTCTGAGTCAGTCTCTGCCGATTGGAAAACGTTAAAATAAAAGCTCCGATTCCCAAAATAAACGGCGCAAAAAAGTCCGGCTTCAAGGCTCCTGCCCACTCATTTGCCGACACCAGCCATGAGGTAATGGTTGTTCCTACATTTGCACCCATAATCACACCGGCTGCCTGAGTCAAATTCATAATTCCGGCATTTACAAAACCAACAATCATAACCGTTGTTGCAGATGAACTTTGAATGATTGCCGTCACCAAGGCGCCAATCAAAACACCCAAAATTCGATTGTTTGTCAGATACCCCAACAAATCTCTCATTTTATTTCCCGCTGCCTTCTGAAGTCCGGATGCCATAATCTCCATTCCATAAAGGAACATTCCCAATCCGCCTATGAACGCAAATAAATTTCCCACATGTGTTAACGTATTCATTCTTAATCCTCCTGTGTTTATAAATCAATTTTAACAAACCCTCCGTAAGATGAAAAGAACTTTTTACAAAGATATTCCTTTTTGTTTACATTTGTATCATAATATAGAGGAGAAGAGTTTTTCACGATCCTGTTGTAAACCATCCAAAAGAAAAGGAGTTTATTTATGCTACAAGCAGATTACCATTTACACAGCAGTTTTTCTTCAGATTCTCAAGCTTCCATGGAATCTATGATTCATGAAGCAATCCGGAGAGGAATGAAAACCATCTGTTTTACAGAACATCACGATATTGGATATCCGGAAAATCCAGATCATCTGGATTTTCTGCTGGATCTTCCATCCTACAAGGAATGTTTTCTTCAAATGAAGGAAACATATAAACAGCAAATTGAGTTATGCTTCGGCATTGAACTAGGACTCATGCCGCAGACGTTAAATGAATGCCGAGAATTTGCACACAGAGAAAATTTTGACTTTATTATTGGTTCTACTCACATTATAGATGCTATGGACCCCTATGAACCCTGTTATTTTGAGACTTACCCTCTCAAGCAAGGACTTCAAAAATATTTTGAACATATTCTTACCAATGTCTCTTCCTTCTATGATTATTGTGTTTATGGACACTTAGATTATGCAGCAAGATATATAAAAGATAAGAATTTCCAATTTTCCTATAAAGATTACGGAGACCTTCTGGATGAAATTTTACAAACAATCATTGAAAATGGAAAAGGAATTGAAGTAAATACTGCGGGATTAAAATACGGTATGTCTGATCCCAATCCGCATCATGAGATTTTGCAGCGTTATCTGGAGCTTGGAGGTGAAATTCTTACCATTGGCTCCGATGGACATTGTCCGCAGCATATGGCATATGATTTTCAAAAAATTCCAGAATATTTAAAACACCTCGGATTTCAATACTACACGATTTTCCGTGAGCAAAAAGCCTATTTTGAAAAACTATAAAACAGACGGTGGCGAATTTTTATTTTTCACCACCGTCTGCCTCTTAATTTAAAATCCCCGCATCCATTCGGATTTCAAATGAATATTTCCCTGAATTGCCTCATCCAGAAGTCCTATCATAGCATCTCGATCCTCATTTAATGTTCCGCGCAGATTTACGTAGTTCGACGCATGATTGGACCGGAAAATACATCCCGGACAATCCATATGTTTTAACATTTCTTTGGTTTCAACTAAAACGTCATAAGGTGTCAACAGTTGAAATTTCCCCTTGCGAACTTCTTCTGCCAAAGGCAGATCCTCTTCGATCATAAGCGTCAGGAGTCCAATATAGTCTGGTTTCATCTGAGAAAGAACTTTTCCGGTATCTATCGCATGCTCTCTCCACAGCTTCCGGCCCCCCAGTCCTGAAATTGCAGTTACCGAAAGCCGAATCCCAGCTTCATGAATTTTATCGGCTGCCTGTATCATTTCATCAGGAGCTGCGCCTTTCTTCATAAATTCCAAAACTTCTGCATTTCCAGATTCTAATCCCATATAGATCATAGACAACCCCAGTTTTTGAAGCCTTTTTAATTCTTCCTGTTTTTTTATCAAAACACTCCGGGGAGAACCATAGGCTGTCACTTGTGTACATTCGGGGAAATGTTCCTGAATAAACAACAGAATTTTTTCCAGGTAATCCATTCTGCAAATCAGAGCATCTCCGTCCGCCAAAAAAATTTTTTTCACCATGCGGTATTTTGCTCTTGCCTCTGAAAAATCAGCTAATATCTCTTCCAGCTTCCGCATGCGAAACTGTTTTTCTTTGTACATATTACAAAAAATACAATCATTTTGACTGCATCCAATCGTCACCTGAATAATCAAACTATACGCCTCACTGGGCGGTCTGTAAACGGCTCCTTCATATCTCATAACGATCCCAACTTTCTTTTCATATTTCCTTTTCTAAGGATTTTTTCTATGATTTTATTATACCCAAAATACACTTTGCATGCAAATTATTTTTCTGTTATGAAATATGAAATCATGGATTGTTAATTCCAAACATTCTTTCTGATCTAACAATAAAATTTTTATTCAAATAAGAAAAACGGAAAACAGCTTCTTCTGTTTCCCGTTTTTCTTATTTTACAATTCTCCGAACTGCAACAACTTTTCGATAATTGGCTTTTGGAGAAATTTTAATTCCTGTTTTTCTTGAGCTTGCATGAACGATCTTATTATTTCCAATATAGATTGCAACATGTCCGCTGTAACAAATAAGATCTCCTGGCTGTTTTTTCTTATATGAGACTTTCCTTCCTGCCTTTCTTAAGGATGACGAAGTTCTGGGAAGCCGGTAGCCAAAAGACTTATAAACACTATTAACAAATCCCGAACAATCCGCTCCCGTATTTAAATTTGTTCCTCCCCAACGATATGGATTCCCGACAAAACGTTTTGCGAAAGATGCTACCGTTTTTCCTTTTGTCGCGGTGCTGCCCTTTAACTTCGGCGCTTTTGTATTGATATAAACATATTTCTTCAATACATAACCTGTTTTCCCTTTGACTCTTACTTTTCTCCAGCTCCCACTCGTTGACAATACAGTAACCTTGGTTCCTACTTTTAGTTTCATAATTGTCTTAGATTTTTTTGATTTTTTTGTTCTCAACTTACACCAATGACGGAAGATTTTACCGCTGTATCCAGATGAAGCCAAAACTTCTTTCGATGATGAATTCGGCATCGCTCCTGTTACTATCATAAAAGAGAGAACAGTTACGACAACTGCCTTTTTTATAATTTTTTTCATGTCATTCCTCTGTTCTATTTATTTCGTATTTATTACGTTTTATTGAATTCTATCATAAATATTACATTTTGTAAATACATTTTGTAATATTTATGTAACATTTATTGTAACAATTAAAATATTCATAACAGAGGGAACGCCATTTTAAGCATTCTCCAAGTAAAAAAGAAACTATAAAGAAGTTCGTAAAATAGCTTGAAGAATGTCATAAAATTTTTCTTTTTTAAATTGAGGTCTATCTCCATATTGATAAGGGTCATAGCTATATCACAAAAAAGAATCTTCTATTAACGTCCCACAGACATTAATAAAAGATTCTTCTTTAAATTTATAAAAACAGGGGCAGAGAGACTCGAACTCCCAACTGCGGTTTTGGAGACCGATGTTTTACCATTGAAACTATGCCCCTATATAGCAAAAACTAAGAATCTCCTCTTCTTAGTTTCCATCACAGTATCAACATACCCTCAAAACATCATACAAAATCTTTCCTACATCTCTCTCCTTCACAAACCTTCTTTGGTTAAAGCCTCGACCGATTAGTAACAGTCAGCTCCATACATTACTGTACTTCCACCTCTGCCCTATCTACCTCGTCGTCTTCAAGGGGTCTTACTAGATTACTCTATGGGAAATCTTATCTTTAGGGGGGCTTCACGCTTAGATGCCTTCAGCGTTTATCCCTTCCAGACTTTGCTACTCTGCGATGCACTTGGCAGTACAACAGATCCACCAGCGGTCCGTCCATCCCGGTCCTCTCGTACTAAGGACAGCTCCTATCAAATTTCCTCCGCCTGCGCCGGATAGGG
>NZ_BAAJCL010000024.1:0-18489 GCF_057535655.1 Anaerostipes stercorihominis
CATGCCTCTTCCTTGAATTCGATACTGTACGTCTGTGCCATAATTCTTCCTCCTGACTTTCTGGATAGATTATACCACTCGTTCTATGTGTCTATCAAATGGGGTATAAGGCATTTCATGATATAGGAAAAGGGAAACTTTCCTATATCATGAAAAATGAGAAGCGCTTTCTAACAGCGCTTCCCATTTTCAAAGGTTTTATAATCCCCAATATTCTCCGTATGTATTTCTGATTTTCTGAACATCCCGGTTGCTGATTCCATCAATAACGCTTTTTACATATTTGTAGGTTCTAGGGCGTTTTGATTTTAATGCAGATGGATTTTCTTTATAATCCTTATAAGATTCTGCAAAATACTCTGAAGCCGATCTGGTCACATAGGATTTATTATATCCTGTAAATTTATTCTTTTCCGCAGAATAAATTGATTTCCATTCGCTGGTACCGGCTTTATCTCCTGCAAGGAAACTTGCAAAATGACCCAGCTCGTGCAGCAGGACAGAGGATCTCGCACTCTGAATCTCAATCTTATGACTTTTCACGCTGAAAACTCCGGTAGCTTTTGCATTTTTATTAATCACCATCTTAAATTTTAAATCTTCAAATGCATCCAAAATCTTCTTATCTGCCTGCGATCCTAAGGTTCTTAAAGTAGTTCCAGATACCCCGGACATCTGTGTCAGTTTTGCAGTGGTAGTCTTAACCGTTGTCTTAATCGTTGTTTTTACAGTTCTCTTTTTGGAACCCTTCTTGTCATACTGTTTCGTTGTTGTAACGACCGTTGTCTTGACTACCTTGCGTTCTTTCCTATTCTGTGAAGTCTTTGTTGATTTCTTTGTATGAACTCTTGTTCTGACAACACTTCTTTTCGCTTTTTTCTTTAATCTCTGAACTTTTGTTTTTCTCTTCGTTGTTGTTTTTGTGGAAACCGATGGCTTCTTACCAAGAGGTACTTTAATACCGTCAATGGTGACTGTTTTTTCTCCGGAATCCTTCAAGGTATCCACGCTCTCAAACGCTGCCATCTGCTTTTCAAGCTTTGTTCTCTGCTGATACTGATAAAATTTCACACCACCGAATGCCCCCGCAGCCACGACAATCACTGCCAAGAGTCCAATGATAACTTTCTTTTTCATAGATTTCCCCCTTATTTTTCTTTCATCGAACTGTTTCTTCTATCATTTTCGTTCTCCCTAATTCCGAAAATCCCCATAAGATGTCATTTGGTTTCATACTACTATGTCCTGTTTTTTTTGTCAATTACCATTCACGCCAATTTTTTCCCAAAACTATCTCAAGCGCTTTGTCAGCATTTCCGGATTGGCAGCAAACTGCACTGCGGTTTCTTTTGTGATTTTTCCTTCTTTCCACGCCTGAATTAACGACTGATCCATGGAAATCATTTGCCCGCCGGATGAGGAATAAATTAACCCGTCAATCTGATGTACTTTGCTCTCCCGAATCATATTCCGAATCGCAGGAGTTACCTCCATGATCTCAAAGACCGGTACTAAGGTTCCGTCAATTCCCGGTACCAGCTGCTGAGATATCACAGCCTGAAGAACAGATGCCAGCTGAATGGAAATCTGACGCTGCTGATTGGGCGGAAAAACATCAATAATCCGTTCTACTGTATTTGCCGCCCCGATTGTATGCAGCGTTGAAAATACCAGATGACCGGTCTCTGCGGCAGTCATTACAACCTGAATTGTCTCATAATCTCTCATTTCTCCAAGCAAAATCACATCTGGACTCTGTCGTAAAGCCGCCCGCAGAGACTTTACATAGCTTGCCGTATCCATGCTGACCTCTCGCTGGCTTACAATGCTTTTCTTATGATGGTGCAAAAACTCCAGCGGATCTTCCAGCGTAATAATATGACGCTCTTTTGTCTCATTGATCCGGTCCACCATACATGCCAAAGTTGTTGATTTTCCGCTGCCTGCCGGTCCTGTGACCAAAATCAGACCTTTTTTCAGCTCTCCAAATTGTAAAAGTCTCTCCGGAAGTCCCAGCTGTTCCGGTTTTGGAAGGTGAAAGGCAATAACCCGAATGACTGCTGCCAAAGAACCTCTCTGTTTATATGCACTGACACGAAACCTTGACAGCCCGGGAATTGCAAAAGAAAAATCATCATCACCGGACTCCAGAAAATGAGAAATATCCCGATTCCCTGCTTTCTGATAGATTTCCCGAATTAAATTTTCCGTATCCTGCGGCATCATTTTCTGTTCGCCGACATGACAAATCACTCCTTTTACTTTCATTGAAAGCGGGAGTCCTGCAACAATAAATAAGTCAGACGCCTCACTCTCTGCCGCCATTTTTAAAAATTCTTCCATATTCATATCTGTCACCTTTTAAGAATCTTTTCGATACACCGGAAGTGAGGTGTCTTTTTTCCACTTGGAAGACGCCTGATTTTTCCATTGTATCACCTGATAACAGGCGTCACCCTTTTTGTTTGGGTATACAATCCTTAACTGTACCGAAAGCTTCTGCTCCTTTGTTATTTTTTTGTGAAACGATAAAATCTTGTCTTGTTTATTGTATGATACGCCAGCTAATCCGGTCACACTGCGCTCAACGTTTCGCATGTAATCCTTTTGATTTCCAGAACTCTTAAAAAGCTTCCAAAGGCGCTGATCCACCTGAGCTAATGTGCGATTTGCCGCATTAGACGCCCGATAGTAGGCAGCTGTCCGATCCGCCAGCTTCTGACTCAACTGCTCATCACCTTTTGCACTGGATAATGTTAAGGTGGCAAAAACCGATAAGGCTACAATGGTTAAAATCAGCAAAATCGACGCAGCCCCAATTCCCAGAAAAGGCATTTTACGTTTTTTCATAGCCTCTCCTTTCCGTCTGATAAGAGCTTACATCTAACTGATAAAGAATTTTTTTGCCCTTCGCAACTTTGATCTCCCCCTTTGTTGTTCTGCCGCTTTGTCTGATTGCAATTTTCATCACATAATACCCTTTGCTGCGATTGGTTTCCTTCCATCCCTGATCGAAATAGCAGAGATATGTTCCATCCTCCGTATACTGTCCTGAAAACTCCTTCTGTAAATCTTGTTCCTGAAATTGACCGGCTTCGATCAGTTCTGCCGCCCTCGCTGCAAAATTCCATGCCTGAGTCTTTTCTTGTGCAGACGTACTAAGCTGATGTGCCTTCACAAAGATCTGAAGCAAAACAGCACCGGATATTGCAAAGAAAAACAATGCGATCATCAATTCAATTAATATAAAATTTCCACCATGATGTTTCTGACGGCCCATGTTTCCTCCTAATTCCGGCTTCTTTGATAAATACAGGTTTTATATTGATCTCCATCTTTTCCAGTAATCAAAATGCTGTATACCTGACCCTTTTTTTGAATCTGAAACGCTTTCGCATCAACAATTTTCTCTCCCCGAAGCTTTTCTTTCTTGATATCCTTGCGCACCATTAATTCTCGAATTGCGCCTCTCTCACAATAAAGAAAGGTTTGATATATCTTTCCTTCAATTTCTTCTTCCAATATTAACGCTTGTTTCCCATGAAAAGATCCCACAGAAATACTTCCGGATTGATCCCACTGCCGAATCTTTTCGGTCACATAAGAAAGCCCAATTCTCTTCTCATAATTGCAGCTCATAGCTTTCGTTGTTGACTGATACACTTCTGCTCCAATCATAACAATGGTAAACGCGCAGATGGTAAACACAGCAAATAAAACAAAAATAAAAATTGTATCCACTTTATGATCTGTCCGTGTCTCCACTTTATCACCTCTCATCCAACGCAATCACTGTCACAGAAGGCATACGATTTGATCCGACAATTTCATAAGACACAATAAACTTCTTTTTGTCATACCTCACCCCATAATGGTCTTCCAAATAAGTCAATGTCCCGGGATATCTTCCTTCCACCGCATAGCAGTGCACCGCTCCCCGCAAAACAGCCTCCCGAATTCCTTCTTTTTGGCGTTCTTTCGTCTCCGAAAAAATACGGCTGCTTCCGCTCCACAGCAGCGCTGTCATACAAACGCATAAAACCACCGGAACCAGCAAAGCTTTTCCGACACCTCCGCTTTTTTGTTTCTGAAACCGATTTTTCATGGATGGCCTCCTTACCCGATTCCTGCCATCATTCCCATTAACGGCAGCATCACAGACAGTAAAATAATCCCAACAATCACGCATAAAACTCCAACTAAGGTAGGTTCCAGAATTCCAATCATTCTTTCGATCTGTCCATGGAGTTCTCTCTGATACAAATCCGCAGATTGTTCCATAACCTCATCCATTGTTCCTGTCTGATATCCAATCACAACCATTCTTGCCTGCATCCCCTGAAAAATTTCAGATTCCTGAATTGCCTCGGAGAAGTCGCCTCCATTGCCTGTCTTTTGTCTGCATACTGCAATTTTCTCTCTCAGAGGCTCATACTCCACAAGTCTTTCTACCATTTCTAAGCTTTGATCTATATCCAAACCACTCTTTAATGCCATCGCCATCCCACCGGCAAATCTTGCTCCGGCACGCTTCCATGCAATTTTTTTCATCAGACCAAACTTCTCTATTCTTTTCAAGAACCACCTTCTGGCTTTCTGGGAAAACGAAAACAGCAGCGCCCCGACCAGCACCAACACCGCCAAAGTACCCAGAGCAAATGCAGACTTGCGCATCCATTTTCCAAGATTTAAAATATTTGCCGCAACCCCTGTCATCTCCTGTCCTAATTGTAAATAAACCTGCTCAAACACCGGCAGAACCTTTATAAACAAGACTCCAACAATGACAACCATCATTCCAAGCATTATCACCGGATAAGTGACGGCGCTTTTCACAGCTGCCGCAGTTTCTTCTTCTCTCTGATAATAATCTGCCAGAGACTGCATTGCCTCATCCAGCCTTCCCGCCTGCTCTCCGATTTCTGTCATATGCAGAACATAATCCGGAAATACGCCGCACCGCTCCATTGCCGGATACAATAACCCGGTATATTCCAGCTCTGCCCGGATTTCACGAAAGATTTCCTTCCCCGCTTCTGATTCACTGTTTTCCTCCATCATATAAATTCCTTCCAGCGCTGAAATTCCGGATTTCAATATCAGGCTCATCTGCCTACAAAATACAATCAATTCGTCATTGTTCAGTTTTTTCTGCATTGTCTTCCCCTTTCAAACAGCGTCAGTAACTATATTGGAGCACATAATGCTCTCCTTCCCCAATATAATCCTTTAAATCTTCCTCATTTTCGCTGTTGGATGCCAGCGTTGGGTCCATAAGCTTCCAGCTCTTTCCATCAAATTCAATCACATTATCCACCCAGCCCTTTTCCTCCAGCCATGTGCTGATCCATGCATGATATATATCTCCGGAATACCCAATATCAAGTTTGGTCGGGATTCCCTGAGACCGAAGCATTGCCGTCATCAGCGCGGCATAATCAAAACAAATTCCTTTTTTTGTCTTCAACGTCTCATCAATCACCGGAAGATATCCAGACTGTACTGTTTCTGCCTTTTCATCATCGTACGTCACATGGTTGATCACATAGTGATAAACTTTTTTTACAATCTCTAATCCTTCTTTTGTTCCTTTTGCCAGTTCCTCCGCCTTTTGAACCGCCTTACTGTCTTTTGAGAAATTTACATATTGATTTGGATATAAAAACGGCAAAAACTTATCTTCCAGTTTCACATCAAAGCTGTCCATCATTAACACACTGTACTCATCGTCACTGACATTCTCGTAGACAGAAATCTGGTATGTGCCGCTGCCGCTGGTTAACGGGAAATATGTGGGATGCTTTGTTCTCTCCAAAAAATATTTATAGACTTTTTCATTCTTTCCTATCATTTCTACGCTGATTTTCTGCGCTGCCCCGGTATAGCGAACTGCCACATATCCCTGATTTTTATTGGAGATATCAATCTTGGCATCTCCATAATCCAGAACCTCTTTTCCGGGCGCACTGGGTTTTAACACCCCGGCTGTCCGCTCCTGCTTCTCTTCCTTGTCTCTGTTTCCACATCCGCCTGCTGAAAAAACA
Organism: Anaerostipes stercorihominis; assembly: GCF_057535655.1. NCBI lineage: Bacteria > Bacillati > Bacillota > Clostridia > Lachnospirales > Lachnospiraceae > Anaerostipes > Anaerostipes stercorihominis. Next base: position 6,045 of record NZ_BAAJCL010000024.1, read on the forward strand.
AAAAGCAGACATAATAAAATCAGCCACACCCGAATTCTGTGGCACATAACATTCCTCCCTGCATTTTTTATGCTGCATCGCCAAGCAAAATCTTCCCCCTGACCTTTTAAATTTAGTATATCAAAGTTTTTCTTCTTTTTCTATGGCTGTACTTTGACTTTTCAAAAAAAGAATCCAAAGCCAATCCCATTCACATAGAATCTTCCGCAGAAACAGGAAATGGAGATCTGTTTTGAGAATCAGACCCCCATTTCCTCTTTCTCTATACCATTTGATTGTATTTGAATTGAAACCTTTCCGCCAGTCCGTTCTGCGCATTCCATCCGAAGTATCGCAGCGTTTCCTCCAATGCTGCCATCACTTCCAGCATATCGCCGAAATTCGCATTGGCACCCATATGACCGATGCGAAGAACTTTTCCTTCCAGACTTCCAAAAGAGCCAGCCAGCATCAACTGATGAACTTCTCTCATTCGGCTTAGAATCTCATTGGCATTCATTCCCACAGGCACCTTAAAAACCGTTACGGTATCCGAATACCCGCTTTCCGCGTAAAGAGAAAGTCCGAAACTTTTGATCGCAAATCTTGCAGCCTCTGCAATTCTATGATGCCGTTTCAGTAAATCTGTATCCTCTTTTATCCGATCCATAGCTGCCCGCAGTCCGTAAATATCGCTAATCGGCATCGTGTATGGAAACCATTGCTTTTCATAATACCCCTGAAAGATCTGCAGACTGCAGTAAAAAGATGCAATTGGCGTCTTTCTCTGCTCCATGCTTTCTTTTGCCTCTCTGCTGATTGTCACAAAGGTCAGTCCGGGAGGCGCCGATACTGCTTTTTGTGATCCGCCGCATAAAAGATCAATTTGTGCGGCATCTACGTCCACCGGATTCCCAAACATTCCGGATACAGAATCCACAACAGTCATGATCCCATAGGATTTTAACAACGGACTGATTGCATGAATATCATTTAACATTCCGCTGGGCGTATCACAATGCACCAACGTCGCATATTTAAAATCATGATGTTCCTTTAAATATACTTCCAGTTTTTCAGGGTCCAGTGTATTTTTGTCATCTGCAGTATAAAGCGTCGGCTCTCCTCCGTACATCGAAACAAAATCTGCAAATCCCTTCCCGTAAATTCCGTTATCCAAAACTAAAACCCGATCTCCCGGCTCTGTCATAGACGCACATGCTGCCTCCAAACCTAAAATTCCCTCGCCGCTTAAAATCAAAGTCTCGTTTTTTGTATGAAGCAGCTCGCTGATTAATTCACAGGTTTCTTTATACTCATCGAAAAATACCGGATCCAGATCCGGATTGGTTGTTGAACGACTCCTTGCCATCCTTACATCTTCCGGAACCTGAACCGGCCCCGGCGTCATAATTTTATATTCTTTCATATCGATCCCCTCCTTAAATTATGCAAACTGATGAAACCCCATGTTCTGCAGGGCAATCTCAATTGGCCGAATCACTGCCAGAACAATGACTCCTGCCACTGTAATCTGTATCACATTGCCCGGAACAGATGCCATTGGCGCAATCCAGTTCCCATAAAGTACTATCTCTGCAAGATAATAGCCTGCAATTTTAATTCCCAGTGCAAGGATCACAGAGAGCACTTTCCAACGATACTGTGAATGTTTCTCACAAACTGCACCGATCACATACCCCATAACTCCCACAATCACAAACGTAAACGGCGCCCATAAGGTCCATCCGGACAGGAAATCAAAAAGTCCCATCCCCACCGCACCTGCAGTCATTCCTATTTTGCGTCCGAACAGCATTGCCATTACAAACAACGGCACATTTCCCAGGTGAATTAAGCCTCCATTTGCAGCAATCGGCAGCCTCACATTCACAAATGCAGTAAACACATAAGTAAGCGCTGCCGCCATTGCTGTCATTGCTAAAAACTGAATTTTTGCTTCTGATTTCATTGGATGATTCCTCCCTGCCATATCAATTGTTTTCTTCTTGTTCTATAATTTAATCTAATTTTGGCATTTTTAAAACATCCAGTTTTTCAAAAATTAATAGTGCCAGTTTTATTTTCCAAGGATCGCCCGGTTTCTCATATCTTCCAAAAATAATCTTTGCGCATAATCTAACGGCCTGTTTTTCCGGTACATTAAAGATACCGGATAGTGAAACTCATCGTTTAATGGAACCCTCCTGATCCCCTGACATTTGGCATCTTCATAAACCTTTTCAAATGTAATGGTTACGCCAATTCCCTCACTTACAAAACTCATAATGGTGTTTGCCTGCGGAAATTCATAAGCAACATTCGGAGAAAACCCTGCTTTTTCGCAGCTTTGAAAAAAAATCTCATAACTTTTGCTTCCCTTTTCCGGAAAAACAAAAGAATCTTCTGATAGCTCCTTTAACGCAATGCTCCCCTTTTGTGCCAGCGGATGATCATCGTATAACACAGCGCAAAGTCTGTCATCATACAGCGGAATACGCCGATACTTGGCATCAATGCTCCCCATTGACTCTCTGAGAATCATAAAATCATAGGAATCCGCTGATTCTAAAATCTCCTGCGCCCGTTTTTCTTCCAACACCAGCTGAATTTCCGGGTGCTGCTCATGAAATTCGTTTAGCGTCCTTGCCAAATGATATGGCGCTAATACCGGCATACAGCCAATCTTTATTTCTCTGTTCTTTTGGACTTTCTGAAGCATTTCCTCATACAAGGAGGCCATTTGTCCGGCATATTCCAGCAGTACCTCCCCTTCTCTGGACAGCTCAAAATGTCTCGTATTTCTGCGGATCAGCGTAACCCCCAGCTCTCCTTCCAGTTTCCGAATCTGTTTGGATAAAGCTCCCTGCGTCATATTGCAGACATACCCTGCCTCCGTAAAATTTTTCTGCCTGCATAATTCCATATAATAATATAACTGTTGTATTTCCATCGCTCTTCCCTATTTATTCCTTTTCGGAATATATCATACCAAAAGTGGAATTGACTGTAAAGCCCGCGCCTGCCTATAATAAGAGCACAAAAAATCATTTTAGGAAAGGAATCGCCGCTCATGAAACACCGTACTTTCTTGTATCATAGAGTTTTATTTTATTTTCTGGGGCTGCTGATTATGTCCGCAGGCTCCAATTTATTTTTAAAAGCAGCGCTTGGTGTGGCTCCCAGCTGTACAATCGCACTGACCTTATCTTATCTATTTCCCTTTCACAGCTATGCTTTATTCAATTTTTTGATCAATGCTGCTTTTTTAGTCGCAGAGAGTCTGGTTTTACAGCATTTCGGTAAAACTCAGGTGATGCAGCTCGGCTTGACATTCCTCTATTCCGTCTTTCTTGAGTTGACATCTCTGGGAATGCTCTTTCTTACGCCTGCCGGTCTCCTTGAGAAAATCTTTTTATCTATCTTTGCCTGCATTGTATTGTCCATCGGTGTCAGTTTCACCATAAATTCCGGTTTTGCAGTCATGCCGATGGAAGGTCTGGTAAAAAGCATTTCAGATAAAATACATTTCAGTTTCGGCGCAGTCCGTGTTTCCCTGGAATCGCTCTTCACTGCCGTTTCCGCCTTAGCATCCTTTCTGCTGCTCCCCGGATTGTCTTCCGTCGGAATCGGAACGGTCATTGCCGCCTTCTTAAGCGGAACCATAACCAACCTTTTTTCCTCTGTTTTCCGTCGGCAAATTCAAGAATACCTCGGCTTCTGATCAACAGAAACTCAGGTATTCTTGATTATGAAAAATAGAAGCCTTGAAAGTCGTATTTATAAACGCGGTAAATAAATTTTTCCATTTCCATTTGAAAACTTGAAATCAGTTTGTGATCCTCATCATATTCTCCGAAAACTCCTGCCATCCCACTATCCGTAATTGTATTGCCGCCGATGTTCTGTGCACTGCTAACATACCCGGAATACGGAACTTTAAAAGAATCTATCAATTCAAAGGTTCCTTTCTTTTCGTCTACCAGATATTTATAGTAATAAGAACAATCCCCCTTGGAAGCTTCACTGTTATCAAGTCCTATGTCTGACCAGCGGAAGTCTGTACGGGATTCGCTGATTCCAATGTTATTATTATACATATAAAGGTAATACTGACCTGTTTTTAATTTCTCATCCTCCACATAGGTAATGGAATGCTGTCCGCCCTGAATCGTAAAGTTTCCTTTCTTTTTCAAAAGCAATGATTCATACCCCGTATCATCCCAAAAAGTTTCATCTCCGATCATATAATCAATCGCAGGTTTTTTGTACAGATTTTTCACTTTTAGAATGGTGGATGTTTCTCTGGAGCTTAATAATATCTCGTCATCGCCCAGCCACTGAATGGTATTGATATGCATCCAGTCCAAATCTTCATCATCATCTTTTCCAAGACTTGTCTTATAGTCTCCAAGCAGACTTTCCAAGTCCAGAACATTGGAAACTTCTCCGGTCCTCTTATTGATCCGAATCACTACGTCTTCCACTGTATTTTTTGTTGTATCCGTTGCCAGAGTCAGAATGTTTCCGTCATCATCAAACACATAGTCATGATGCAAATTGTAAATTCCGGTATCATAGACCTTCAATACCTGTCCCAGTCGGCTGACCTTAGCGATTTTTGTCTGGGAAATACTGTAATACATCGCCGTATCATCAAATAACAGCCGATGACTCCGGTACCCGAGAATCGGAACTTCTCCTCTTAAAATTCCATTGTTATCATAATAATACATAAAATCCAGGCTTTCACTGTCATTTCCCATCACAACATACAAACCATTGGAAAGCTTCTGCTTTGAAGTTCCGGCAGTCAACGAAAGACGAGTCTCTTCTTTCCCCTGCAGATCTTCCATTTTATAGGAAAAAGTTTTCTTTTGTTCCTTTCCGTCCTTTGTTTTCATAGTAATGGTAATGGTATTTTCTGTGTTAGGGATCAATCCGATCAATTGGAATTCATGAGTTTTCTGATATTTTTTCTTTTGATAAACATCCTGAGAAAAATCTTTGATGCTGCTGTCCGATACACGAACTTTATAGGAGACAGATACTGCATCCTCTGTTTGAAAATAAATATAAAGAGACTGTGTATTGGTTCCAAAGGGATTGTACTTTACCAACATATTATCCTCTGTATAATTCCCCTTCTTTTTTTGCTTGTCTATCGTTTCTTTGACTTGCTTCTGATTTTTTTCATTGTAAACCTCTTTAAAATCCTCCAATGTTTTTTTCTCTTCAGAGCTGAGAATTGTCTTCCCAACATCCATATCTGTTTTCGTTGTATCGGAGGACGTCTCTGTGCTGCTTTTTTTATGTTCTGCATAAATTTTGTATGAGATTGCGCCGCTGATGACCACAATTCCCATAATCAGTGTACAAATCAGAAGTTTCATCTCTTTTTTAATCTTTTTTCTTTTCAATTTGGGCATTTTAATCTCCTTTCCAAAACACATCAGCCTTTCTCTCTTCATGAAGTCAAATATTCATCAACCATATGTTTATAATGTTAGAATACTCTGGATATGTGTCCGTCTTTTGATCAAAATATGTTACTTTTATGTTACAAAAATGAATTTTTTGTGTCTTACTTTCTCTGAGTTATCCGCAATCGCTGTTCAACCGAGTGTTTGCTTTGAGGAATTCTTTCTTTTCAATAAAAAAGCCGCTTTTGCAAGCGGTTTTTTTATTTCTGTATGTATTATATCATTTGATCACAGATGTCAGAAAGACAACATCGGTCACAATGAGGCTTTGTCCTTGCCGTGCAGACATCTCTTCCGTGGTAAACCAGTCGGTGACAAAAATCACTGCCCTCCTCCGGCGGTATGATTTCCCACAATTCCATTTCTACCTTTTTCGGGTCCCTGATTCCATCTACCAGCCCAATCCGATTGACAAGACGAATACAATGAGTATCTGTCACAATGGCAGGTTCCCCGAAAACATCTCCCATAATTAAATTGGCGCTTTTTCGTCCGACTCCCGGAAGCTTTAATAATGATTTAAAGTCTGTAGGAATCTTTCCTCCATATTCATCTCTTAATACTTTCATGCATTTACTGATATCTCTTGCTTTGCTTTTTCCCAGTCCGCAGGGACGGACAATCTCTTCAATATCTGCCGGATCAGCAGCTGCCAAAGATTCTACATCCGGATATTTTGCAAATAGTCCCTCTACTACAACATTCACTCTCTCATCCGTACACTGAGCGGCAAGTCTTACGCTCACCAGCAGTTTCCACGCTTCATCATAATCCAATGTACATCCGGCATCCGGGTATTCTTTCTTTAAGCGGGCAATGACTTCCAATGCCAAATCTTTTTTTGTCATCTTTTGTGTCTCTCCTTTCTTTCCCCTTCAAATTTTATAATTCTTTGATGGACGGATAACCATACGCTCCCTGTGCGCTTTCTACCGCTTTCAAAATAGCTTCCGACATCACCTGAGCGGCAAGTGTTCCCACAACATCCAAATCTGCCGGAATGTCTCCCACAGACAACGCATAAATGCTGTCCCCGTCCGCTGATGTGTGGACCGGACGAATGGATCTGGCATACCCGTTGTGCGCCATCTGGGCAATTTTATTTAACCGCACTTTCTCAAATTTTGCATTGGTCAAAACCACTCCAATGGTAGTGTTGGATACAAATTTATTTTTTACAATTTCATAGCTTTGAAAAACCTCCTCTTCCGTAAATCGGAATGTATGCCGGTCTTCTGCCAAAAGACCGGCTTTTTTCTCTCCATTTTTCCAATCAAATATATCGCCCAGTGCATTGACCGCTACGACTGCCGCTACTTTCAAATCGCCAATCGAAACCCCATAGCTTCCGATTCCCGATTTCATGCAATAATCCATTCCATACAATTTCCCAACCGTAGCTCCGGTTCCCGCTCCAAAATTTCCATCCCGATAGTTTGAATTTTCTGCGCCAATACAGGCTTCATACCCCATCGTTTGATCGGGACGAATTTTAGCATCCCCAACTGTCAGATCGAACAGACAAGATTGACACACCAACGGCACTTTTGTCACGCCCACGTCAAACCCTATCTTCCGTTCCTCCAAATATTTTTGCACTCCGCCTGCGGCATCCAGTCCAAATGCGCTGCCGCCGCTCAATAAAACAGCATGAATTTTCTCTGCTGCCGCGGTCGAATTTAGCAGCTGGCTTTCTCTGGATGCGGGTCCCCCTCCAAAAACAGCAAGCCCCGCCGGTGCACCCTGCTCGCAAATCACAACCGTACATCCGGTTCCCGCCTGATGATCCTGTGCATTGCCGATTTTCATGTTTTCCATATCCCCTATACTGATCTTCTTCATCGCTAACTGATCTCCTTTGAAACCTGTCTCTGAGTTTTCTTCTTTTCACAATTATAAGATATTCTCCTTGATTTGTACACGGAAATTCCCTGAAACAAAGCAGACAAGTGTGCATCCCACGGAGTGTTTTTATAATACTGGGAAAGTTAAAGCTTTCCTATATTACAAAAAAACAGCCATTTCCCACCCGATTCTTTTCCGGACAAGCAAGTATCTTTCACTTGCTGCCGGAAGAGAACCTGGCGTCTGGAAATAGGCTGCCTTTTATCTCCTTCTTTCAGTCTTTATGTTATTTATCATGAATCTCACTGTGAAGCTCCTGCAGGGAACGAACTTCACCGCTCTTGTGATTCTTAATATAGGAAATTCCATCTGCCGCTGCCTTTGCCGCCGCTATGGTTGTGTAATATGGAATTTTTGCTTTGATTGCAGCTTTTCTTAAATAGCTGTCATCATGGATACTATCTTTTCCTACCGGGGAATTGACTACAAGATCAATATCTCCATTGGTAATCAAATCCAGAATATTCGGTCGTCCTTCCACCAGCTTATTCACTCTTTCTGACGGAATACCCGCTGCCTGAATTAATTCGTTGGTGTGTTTTGTAGCCAGAATCTTAAATCCGCAGTCCGCAAATCCTCTCGCTACGTCCACGACTTCATCCTTATCCTTTCGATTTACAGAAATTAAAACCGTTCCTTCCAACGGCAATTTTGCCTGTACTGCTTCCTGCGCTTTATAAAAAGCTTCTCCATAAGAATCAGATAAACCAAGAACCTCTCCGGTTGAACGCATTTCCGGTCCTAATACCGGATCAACTTCCTGGAACATATTAAATGGGAACGCCGCTTCCTTCACTCCGTAATTCGGAATCACCTGTTCTTTTAAGCTTGGAATCGGAGATGGTTTTCCGGTAAGCTCAGCGGTGATAATTTCCGTTGCCAGCGGCACCATGCGAATGTTGCAGACTTTAGAGACCAACGGCACTGTACGGGATGCTCTCGGGTTTGCCTCCAGCACATAAACTTTACCATTCTCGATTGCATACTGCATATTCATTAAACCTTTTACATGCATCTCCTCTGCAATTTTTCTTGTATATTCCTTAATTGTCTCCAGATTTTCTTTTGAAATATGCACAGAAGGCAAAATGCATGCGGAATCTCCAGAATGAACTCCTGCCAACTCAATGTGCTCCATGACAGCAGGTACAAAGGCATTGGTTCCGTCGCTGATCGCATCCGCCTCACATTCCATCGCATGATTCAGGAAACGGTCAATCAAAATCGGACGATCTGGAGTTACACCCACTGCAGCCTCCATATAACCTGTCATGCTCTCATCATCATAGACCACTTCCATGCCTCGTCCGCCTAAAACATATGACGGGCGAACCATCACCGGATAACCAATTTTCTTTGCAATCTCCAATGCTTCTTCGACGGTTGTTGCCATTCCCGACTCCGGCATCGGAATTTCCAGTTTTCCCATCATCTCACGGAACAGATCACGATCTTCTGCCAAATCAATCACTGATGGAGAGGTTCCGAGAATTTTTACTCCGTTCTTCTCCAGTTCTGCCGCAAGATTCAATGGCGTCTGTCCTCCAAATTGTGCAATAACACCCAAAGGTTTTTCTTTTTTGTAAATACTCAATACATCTTCCAGGGTCAGCGGCTCGAAGTACAACTTATCCGAAGTATCATAATCTGTAGATACGGTTTCCGGATTACAGTTTACAATGATTGTTTCAAATCCCATTTTCTTCAGCGCCTGGGATGCATGAACACAACAGTAGTCAAATTCAATTCCCTGACCGATTCGGTTTGGACCTCCGCCCAAAATCATAATTTTCGGTTTCTCCTTGCGAACCGGATTCTGATCCGGCGCATTATAGGTAGAATAGTAATAAGCGCTGTCCTGAGTTCCACTGACATGGACGCCTTCCCATGCCTCCTCAACACCGATGGAAATCCGATGATTTCGGATTTCTTCCTCGGAAATCTCCAAAAGCTGACTTAAATATTTATCAGAAAATCCATCTTTCTTTGCCGCAGTCAGCAATTCATCGGAAGGCAGCGCACCTTTGCCTGCGAGAATTGCTTCTTCCTCTTCCACCAATTCTTTCATCTGCTCAATAAAATAATGCTTTACCTTTGTAAGCTCAAAGATTTCCTCCACAGAAGCGCCTTTTCTTAACGCCTCATACATGATAAAATGCCGCTCACTGGACGGTGTTGCCAGAAGATTTAAAAGCTGCTCTTTCGTCATGGAACCAAAATCTTTCGCATGACCTAATCCGTAACGGCCGATTTCCAGACTTCGTATTGCCTTCTGAAAAGCCTCTTTGTATGTCTTTCCGATACTCATAACCTCGCCGACTGCACGCATCTGTGTTCCCAGCTTATCTTCCACACCTTTAAACTTCTCAAATGCCCATCTGGCAAACTTAATTACCACATAATCTCCACCCGGAACATATTTATCCAATGTGCCATATTTTCCGCACGGGATGTCTTTTAAAGTTAATCCCGCCGCCAGCATCGCAGAAACCAAAGCAATCGGGAAACCTGTCGCCTTGGACGCAAGGGCGGAAGAACGGGATGTTCTTGGATTAATCTCAATGACAATGATTCGATCAGAAACCGGATCGTGAGCAAACTGCACATTCGTTCCTCCGATCACCTGTACAGATTCTACAATTTTATAAGCCTGTTCCTGAAGCCTCTTCTGGCATTCTTCGGAAATTGTCAGCATCGGAGCAGAACAGAAAGAATCTCCCGTATGAACTCCCAGCGGATCAATATTTTCAATAAAACAAACCGTAATCATATTGCCCTCGCAGTCGCGGACAACTTCTAACTCAAGTTCCTCCCAGCCGAGAATCGACTCCTCTACCAGCACCTGCCCTACAAGGCTTGCCTGCAGTCCTCGCGCCATAACCATTTTTAATTCTTCTTTGTTATAAACCAGACCGCCTCCGGCTCCGCCCATTGTATAGGCAGGACGCAAAACAACCGGATAACCCAGCTCTTCCGCAATCTTTAAACCATCCTCTACACTGTATGCAACCTCGCTGCGTGCCATTTCAATTCCGAGCTCATCCATGGCCTTTTTAAATTCGATACGGTCCTCTCCACGCTCGATGCTCTCTACCTGTACGCCGATTACCTTTACATCATATTTGTCGAGAATTCCTTTCTTATATAGCTCTTCACATAAATTTAACCCAGACTGTCCGCCGAGATTCGGAAGAAGTGCATCCGGACGCTCTTTTTTGATAATCTCTTCCAGTCGTTTCGCATTCAGCGGTTCTATATAAGTTACATCTGCTGTCTCAGGATCTGTCATAATCGTTGCAGGATTAGAATTCACCAGCACGATCTCATATCCCAGCTTGCGAAGTGCTTTGCAGGCCTGGGTTCCGGAGTAATCAAACTCACATGCCTGTCCGATAATAATCGGACCGGACCCAATAATTAACACTTTGTGAATATCTGTTCTTTTTGGCATAAAAATTTCCTCCTCTTGACTCTATCAATTATTATATTCGGAAAATGTAAGAATCACAAGGTTTTTGTTCCATGTTTAAAGGAATCCTTGAATTTTCTTGTTCCTTCTTCTGAATTTCGTTATAATAAGATTGAACTTTTGGAATAATGAAATTTTAGAAAACTGCTTGAAAAAGAATGGAGGAATTTATGGGCGGATTTTTTGGTGTAACCTCAAAACAGGATTGTGTGTTTGATTTGTATTTTGGAACGGATTACCATTCCCATCTGGGAACACGACGTGCCGGTATGGCTGTATACAGCAAGGAGGACGGCTTTGACCGTGCGATCCATAACATCGAAAACGCACCTTTCCGCACGAAATTTGATAAAGATGTCAATACAATGCGTGGGTTTATGGGAATTGGCTGTATTTCAGATTATGAACCTCAGCCTTTGATTGTTCGCTCTCACCATGGCACCTATGCCATTATGACTATCGGAAAAATAAACAACATCGACGAAATTATAAACCGCATGTTCAAATCCGGACATATGCATTTTCTGGAGATGAGCGGAGGTGATATCAATGCGACAGAACTTGTTGCTTCCATTATTAACCAGAGAGACAATATTATTGAAGGAATTCAATTGGCGCAGGAGATTATTGACGGATCCATTTCCATTGTGATTATGACTCCAAAAGGAATTTATGCCGCCAGAGACAAAATGGGACGTACTCCGATCGCACTTGGTCAGAAAGAGGACGGCTACTGCCTGACCTTCGAGAGCTTTGCCTACTTAAATCTTGGATATCAGCCTCTGCGGGAACTGGGGCCGGGAGAAATCGTCATTATGACTCCAGAGAATGTCACAACGTTGGCAGCCCCTGGAAAAGATATGAAGATTTGTACCTTCCTCTGGGTTTATTATGGATATCCTTCTTCTTCTTACGAAGGAATCAGCGTGGAAGAAATGCGCTATCACTGCGGAAAAAAATTAGCACAGCGAGACAATGTTTCTCCAGATACCGTAGCCGGTGTTCCTGATTCCGGTATAGCACATGCCATCGGATATGCAAATGAATCCGGAATTCCTTTTTCCAGACCTTTTATTAAATATACTCCGACCTGGCCTCGATCTTTCATGCCGACCATCCAAAGCAAACGCAACTTAATTGCTAAAATGAAATTGATTCCGGTTCATGATTTAATTCAGGATAAGAGCCTGCTGCTCATTGACGATTCCATTGTTCGCGGAACGCAGCTAAGAGAGACAACCGAATTTCTGTATCAGAGCGGAGCAAAAGAAGTCCATATTCGTCCGGCTTGTCCGCCGATTTTATATGGATGCAAATACCTGAACTTCTCCCGTTCTTCTTCTGAGATGGATTTGATTACCCGCAGAATCATCAAAGAAATTGCCGGAGATTATACCAATGTCCATTTGGAAGCTTTCTCAAATCCTGACACACCGGAATACCAGGAGATGATCCAAAAAATTTGTGAACAATTAAACTTTACATCTCTGCGCTATCATCGGCTGGACGATATGATTGACTCCGTGGGAATTGACCGCAGCAAGCTATGTACCTATTGCTGGGATGGAAAAGAATAAAACCATTTTCTTCATATTCCTAAGATTTTTTT
>NZ_BAAJCL010000024.1:18714-19033 GCF_057535655.1 Anaerostipes stercorihominis
TAAGGTCATTTTAGAAATGATTTATATTTATTTATACTTTATATATTGAATCAGAGGACCACAAAGTATATACTTTAGCCATACCTCATAGGAAAGACCTAGAAATACAGAATCTAAGAATTCGGGAAATATCCTACAGGTATAGTTTTTCATATATTTTTAATCCTCTCTTTTCAAACTGGAAGTACCGGGAAGCGTCATGACACACCGGTACTTCCTTTTATTTGTGATTTCCCAGGTCTTTTACATTCCTAAGATTTTTTTAAGGTCATTTTAGAAATCGTTTATATTTGTTTATACTCTGTATATTGAATCAGGG
>NZ_BAAJCL010000025.1:0-9822 GCF_057535655.1 Anaerostipes stercorihominis
GAACTATCGAGTTAGGGTTACGATCAATGGGAAGACCTATTCGGTGAAAGCATCTAAGACTTCAGGGTACTTTAAAGTGAAGTTAAAGAATAAGGCGGGCAGCGGAAATGCTGTAGTTCGCGTATATAATACAAAAGGCAAGAAGACAACATCTCAGACTCAGAAGCATAGCCATGTCTGGGAAAAACAGTACAAGACAGTACATCACGATGCTGTGGGACATTATGAAACAGTGAAAGTTCCGGCTTGGGATGAAACTAAGTATGAGACACATTTCATCTGTTATGGTTGTAACAAAGATTTAGATGTAGAATACGAAAAGTACAAAGCCGGATGGGAAGATCACTTGAAAGAATATCCAAATGATACATTTTGTTCTACTATTGAAGAATTTGCGGGTATGCACGATCTTATTCTTGGAACCGGATGCACTTCTTCATGGTATACAAAACGTATTCCGATAATTATCCACCACGATGCCACGACAAAGCAGCAGTGGATGGTAGACAAAAAGGCTTACGATGAAAAAGTAGTTACAGGATACAAATGCGATTGTGGAGCTACTAAAGAAAAATAGCTAATTAACACCGTATCCTATCTATATTACAAAAAGAATCACAAAAAGAAAAACTTGGGGGTCACGAATAATGGAACTCGACAATAATAAAATACAGGAATACTACGAACGATATTCCCAAAGGACAAAAGAAGGCAATCTCGATGAAGCGGCTGTTTCATTAAGGAAGATATTAGAATGCATGGTTGAAGACATTTGGTTTCAAAATATGAAAGATGCTTTATGGCCAAAGGAATGTAAAAATCTGGCCAGTAAAATCAGTTGTCTTCACAGATTTAAATTTATTTCGGAGAGTACAAAAAATAATTATCAGAAGATCCGAACATATTTGATAATTTTTCCTGGGCAGTAATTTGTATGATGTCAGCAGCAATACTATACTTCAAGCTGTGCAGCAGTTGCCCGTATAAAAAAGAGTTTTTTGAGACGCTGTATAACATCCGCAATCTGCAGCCGCAGTTGGAATAACTGTCTTGTTGAACCTTGACAACTTCTAAAATGATTCTGATTTTTTCCTTGGGGAAAGTCTACCCTTTTTTGAGACTACATTCCCAAAATGAGGCCTTTCAGATGGTGACTAAAGCAATTAGAGGTATGTCAAACTTATAAAAATGGTTCCATGAATAATTCAGGCTAATCATTTTTTGTAGATGAAAAATAAAAACTAATAAATAAGTATGTAAATAGATAATTATTTGGAGCAGATTTTTTAATCTGCTTCTTTTTTTTGCTTTAAAATAGTAATTTTATCCATTTCTCCCTAATCTTAAAAAAAGTATTGTTTATCATACTATAAATGAGGATATATTTTCTACCACAAAGAAAGGAGTGTTACAAAATGTGATGATATCTATTTTTAAAAAACTAGGAAATCAGATTAAAAAGGAGATAGTAAAATGGAGAACAAATCAAGAATAAGACAGAGCCTTTCTAAGGTTTTCTGTTCTGTAATCACGACGGTCATGGTGCTGGGTTCGTTTTGTGGCTTGAGCAATGTTGTGGCGGCCGATACACCTCTGGATCATTCCGATGTGGTGACGGTTACGAAACCCCGGTATCAAGAGACCCAAACCTATTTGGCAAAAAACGTAGATGAGAATCTTGCCAAAGATGTAAAAGGAAAATCAGAGAAGAAAATCCAAAAGGAATTGGAGCAGACGGAGTATTCGATTCGATTAAAACGCCTGATTGCCGAAAAATCAAAGATTCCAAAAGACTGTACAATTGATACACTCTGGGCGAAGCATGCGGATGCATTCCTGTCTCAGTATACCGAAATTGTACCATTGTACAGCACCAGTGATAATGCTGATTATTATGTCGCCAACTTATCCGCTTTAAATGGAATTGGGGATATCTACGATGCGGCGTTTGTAAAGGGAACGAATAATAAAAATCCAGATGTACGAAAGGACATCAAATTCGATAAAGATTCCGGACTTGCTTATGTCCCGAAAACTTATTTTGAAAAAGACAAGGATGCCCTCTTAACCGGGCAGGTTATGTATGCCGGAAGCGTCAACAATCAAGATACGAAAATTGATGTGACGGTTAAAAATCCAAACGTAAATGCCAAAGAAAAGTATAAGGTTGTAACCGGAAGCACATATGATGTGACAACTACGATTCCGGTAACAGATTCTCTGCGAATTGCGAGAGGTCTGACCCTGGATGATTTTAAAGTTTTCTTGAATGATTCTGAAACAGAGTATGATCTTAATGGAAAGGAAGCTGCTGTTTATAACCAAGATACCGGAGAACTGGAACTAGGGGTATCGCCGGCAACTTTGAAATCCGTCAGAGTGGAGATTAAAAAAGATAAACTATCAGAACGCATCTTAAAACTTTTTACAACAGATGTCAGTGCGAAGATCACAAATCCAGATAAGCTGAAATTTGCTGCAGACAAAAAAACAGGAGATCCAATCGTCCTTGATAAGATTGACACCAGCAAACTGCAGGATGGCCAGGTGTTTGAGTATAATGCTAACATCCAGTATTTTAGCGATATTGACGATGTCACGGGGGATTACAGCACAAAGGCCAGAAAAGAATCCATCAAACATTCGATTAAGTATCTGTACATTCCAACTGGAAGTGCAGAAAGCGGCTGGTTTGATGTCTATGACAAAGGCAGTGATTTTGACGATACCAATGGAGTTAATCAAAAGACAAATTTTGAGGATGTCACCTTCGGAATGACACTACCAAGCAAAAATCTAAGCAATTATAAGGCAACAGCCCTGAATAAGAACAAGGCAACCCTTAATTTTCATCAAAAAGGAAGCTTTGTAACAAAATACGACGGAGACGAGGCGTCTTATTCATCTAAGCATATGTACGCCGGAGAATGCTGTCATATTTCAAATCCGATGGGAACACAGAGTGGAGATTCTGCAAAAATCCGTCTGTCAGTCCTTCATGTGGATACAAACGATGGATATGTCATTATCGGATTGAACACGCAGGAGGTTAATACCCAATCCGGGTTTGGAATCTATAAACTGGCAATTGAGTCCAAAGGTGCTTTGAAGATTAAGAAGTCGTCTGCAAATACGACGATTACAAACGGGAACAACTGCTATAGCTTACAGGGTGCAGAATTTGGAGTTTATTCAGATAAAGCATGTACAAATAAAGTGATGACTTTTACAACAAAGGCAGATGGCACAACGGATGTAAAAGAAATCGACGCAGGCAAGTATTATGTGAAAGAGACGAAAGCTCCAAAGGGGTATGAACTTGATGATGCCGTAAAAACAGTCATGGTAGATACGGATAATGATGAGGACAATCCAGCGGTTGTCAATATATCTGATGTTCCCGGAACTGACCCAGCAAGATTAGAAGTTAAGAAAGTTGATAAGGAGACCGGAGAAGCAGTCCCACAGGGAGATGCTGCTCTTTCAGGGGCGCAGTTTACGGTAAACTACTACAACGACTACTACGATAATAAAGGACAGCTTCCTTCAAAACCAACAAGAACCTGGGTGTTAGAAACAAAAAAAACAACTAATGGTTATCAAGTTTCATTTGATGAGGCTCATAAGGTTTCAGGAGATGCTTTCTACAAGGATGCAAATGGTAATATCGTTGTCCCATATGGAACCATTACCATTACTGAAAAAGATCCGTCCAACGGATATAAAATTGAAGACTCTACCGTATCAGTCAACGGATCAGTGTTAGCAGATCGTACCTATTTCTCAAAAGTAGAAGAAGGTAAGGACCTCGATACTGTCTCTGCAAACTTTACAGTCAATGAGCCAACGAAAAATTACGGTATCCAGGTATGGAAATCCGATAAAGAACTTGACAAGAGTGAAGCCATCGGAGGAAAAGACCACACGGCATCTCCGGAGGGGGCTACTCTGGAAGGAACGACATTCTCTATTACCAACCGGAGTACAAATCCTATTACCTATAAAGGGAAAGAGATCAAACCGGGGGAAGAAGTAACACAAATCAAGGCTTCCTGGAATAAGGATCTTAAGAAATATACTGCTCAGACTGGAAATAAGGATTTGCCTTATGGTACATACGGCATAAAGGAAATTGCGAGCAGCACTGGATATAAGATGTCAGACGGAGAAGAAAAAACCGTGGTCTGCCACGGAGACGACGGGTATCTGTATACTCCATCTGATTCTGGTGACTTAAACGTCAAAAACGAAGTCATCCGTGGAGATGTAGAATTCATCAAGAAGGAAGGAAAGAAACAGCAGAACATCAGTGCTGCCTTCAAGATTACCAATGATACCACTAATGAATCCCATGTCATTGTGACAGATAAAAACGGAAGTTTTTCATCTGATGATCCAAAGCACAGCGTAGAGACCAATGCAAATGACAAGCTTTTTAACGGATATAACGAAGATACAGTCTTAAAGACCAGTGACTTCAATTATAACTCCGGCGTTTGGTTTGGGCTGGGAGAAGACAAATCTACAGCCAAGGCTGACGATACCAAAGGCGCCCTCCCTTATGGCAAGTACACATTGGAGGAATTACGCTGTGAAACAAACAAAAATCTCGACCTGGTAAAAGTAGACTTCTGGATCAACAAGGATAATAAATCCGTAGATTTAGGCACTATCATTGATAATGAAACAACGGTGCCAAAGATTCATACCACAGCAAAAGATGATACCACCGGCACTCATGTCAGTGCGGCAGATGAGGATGCAGCCATTACGGATACGGTAGCCTATGAAAACCTGGATGATGGAGAAGAGTACACTTTAAAAGGAATCCTTATGGATAAGGCAACGGGAAGCGCTCTCCTTACAAAAGACGGGAAAGAGATTACATCTAAAAAGACCTTTAAGGCAAAAGGCTCAAATAATACGATTGAAATGTCTTTCACCTTTGATGCTACAGACCTTGCAGGAAAGGATGTTGTAGTCTTCGAAACTTTATATAAAGGTGGTTCCGACAGCGATGTTGTTGTTGCGACACACAAAGACATTGAAGACGAGGGGCAGACGATTCAGTTTCCTGGCATCAAGACAAAGGCAGTTGCTGAAACGGGGACTAATATCACAAAGGCTGATGAAGAAGTTACCATTGTTGATACGGTATCTTACACGAACCTGATCCCGGGTAAGACTTATACTGTGACTGGAACTTTGATGGACAGGGGAACCGGCAAAGCTGTAAAGAATGATGACGGAGATGTGATTACCTCTTCCAAAAAATTCAAAGCTGAAAAGGCAGACGGAACGGTAGATGTTACCTTCAAATTCAGCGGAGTAAACACCGCAGGAAAGACTTTGGTCGCATTTGAAGAGTTGACTTATCAAAAGAAGACATTCGCTGTCCATGCGGACATCAACGATGAAGCCCAAACAATCTATGTACCGGAAGTAAAAACCACAGCTGTTGATAAGGAGAATGGCAGTCATACCTCTCTGGCAGATGAAAAGGTGACCATCGTGGATACGGTTTCTTATTCAAACCTCACAGTTGGAAAAGAATATGTTGTGAAAGGAACTCTCGTTGATTCAGCAACCGGAAAAGAACTTCTTGTTAATGGAAAAGCGGTAACTGCCGAAAAGACGTTTACTGCCGAGACAGAGAGTGGAGCAATTGAGCTTGAATTTACACTTAATGCAAGTGCGTTAGCCGGTAAAACGACTGTTGTATTCGAGGACATTTTACAGAATGGAATTAGCATTGCGACTCATGCCGACGTCAAAGATGAAGGACAGACCATCCACTTCCCGAGCGTGAAGACCACTGCAACAGATAAGGAAAATGGAAGCCATAGCATTTCAGCAAATGGAAAAGTAACCATTGTTGATAAAGTAGAATGGAAGAATGTGAAAGTAGGACAGAAAGTAAAAATCTCTGGTAGACTGATGGATCATGCAACCGGAAAAGCATTGAAGATCAACGGGGAAATGGTGACTGCAGAAAAGACGTTTACTGCCAAAACAGAGAGTGGGACAACGAATCTTATCTTTACCTTTGATGCCAAAGCTCTCGCAGGAAAAGATGTTGTCGTCTTTGAAAAACTTTTTGATGTCGCATCCAATATGGAAATTGGACGCCATGAAGATATCAATGATAAGGGTCAGACCGTAAGTGTTAAAAAGCCTGTTACACCAAAGAAGACAACGCCTTCTCATGGAAGCGGAAATAATGTGGCTAAGACTGGACAGTCTTCTACAGTTCCAATTATCATCGTAGGTATTGTTGGGGTAATTGGACTCGCGGGAGGTGCTTACGCTTTGAGAAAAAAGAAAAAATAGTAAAAGACTCTTAAAGAAGAGGGGAGTTTCCCCCTCTTCTTTATTAAAAAGATGGAGGAGAAAATGATGATAAATTCCGGAAAATATAACAGTCAATTCTACGAAAAAACGGATCAAAGATCCTTTGGATTCTATGATGGATACCACGACAATCAGATTGAAGAATCAAAAAAAGAAGATTACATGAATCATTCCATGGGGTTCCCTTTCCAATCCAACGTTGATAGTTATAATAATACATGGGAAAATTATGAAGAAACAACAAAACAGTGCACGCATATACAAAGGAGTGGTTGCATGAGTTTCGTTATGATGATGAACAGTCTTCATGGGATTGTCGTTGTGGCTGATTCGAGAAGTACAGTTGGAGATACCAAAGAGGAAGGGCAAAAAGCATTTAAGGGAAAAAACTACCTTTTGGCAACTTGGGGTAATAACCGACTGGTTGTGGATGAAAAACCGGTGAAATTAGAAGACGCACTACGTGTGCTGATTAAAAAGTATCCGGATAATTACCAAGGACTATTGGAAAACTTTCGGGCTTTGCTATATGAAAATAATAATTCGATGAATTGTGCTTTTCATTTCTTTATTGGAGGGCATTATGAATCCGAGAAGTATCCCGGAAATGATGGATATTTTATTAAAGAATATCAAATCAGTGCAGAGGGAATTGATCTAATTAGAGCAGAGAATACAATAGCAAACCTACGTTTTGCAGGAGATCTCAATCTAATGCCAAGAGGACTTTCTGTAAATCCCAACTGGACTGTCATGGAACTGGAACAGAAGGGAAGAATATTACTTCAAAACATCATTTCAATAGGAGATGCTTTTTTGTCGTATAACCCTGGTGGAGGGGCCATCCAAGTCGTTTCATATACTGTGGAATAAAACTTTTATTTAGGGACGGACACATTGTCCCTGTTGTAAACGTCAAAAATCTTTTTAAGCAGGAGGATGTAAAATGTATAAAGGCAGTAAAGGATATTCTCTTTCTCGTGAGTCAGCCCAATATCATCGTGATGATTTTAATCATTCTATTGGATATAGCCTTGTAAACAGAGATGAAAATGTTATCGGATGGATATCAGACCCGTGTTATAATAAGAGAAAAAACACGGGGGATCAACAAATGTCATTGATGATTGGATTGAAACGAGATAATTATTTTGTGCTTGCATCAGAGTCAAGAACAGTTTCAAAAAATGGAGACGTGATCAGTGATCATCAGCAAAAGATTTTATCATTTCAAGACAAAAAATTAATAGTGGGCTACACCGGAAGAAATACGTATATAAATGGCGATATCAAGACTATGATAGAAGATACAATTGAAAGATCACAAAGTTATGATGCAGCTTATCAGCTAAAAGACATGGCAATGCGTATCCAAAAAGAATTAAGGCCCGAAGAATCACTGGATCTTCATGTATCTCAGTGCGTCAATGGATCATTATTTTATATTGTAATCGAGTGCGCTTATGAATGTGTCATAGAAAAGACAATTTTACGGCCATTTGTTTTAAGAAGCGGAATTAACATTGATAATTTTTCTAGAAGTTTTCTTTCAGAGGAGAGTGTAAAAATAGACATAGAAACAGTGAAAGGTTGCATAAAAGATGAGATAGCTTATGCGAAGGAAAAAGTAAAGAAGCCTTTAATTGGAGGGAAAATACAGTGCTATTTATTAGATAGAACAGGAACTATTCGAGATTATTCGGAATAAAAAAAGTAAGAAGCACTAAGTATTTTCTAAATTATATTTGACAGATTTTAGAATATTGGTATGTTAATATTGCAACTCTACCAATCTACATAATTAGGAGGGAACATTATGAGAAGTACAGGTATTGTAAGAAAGCTTGATGAGCTAGGACGCATTAATTTACCAATTTTAGAGTTGAGTCTTTTGCACGCTGTTTTGTGCGTTCTAAATATTCATCTGTATAAAATTGATTCATGTTAAATTCCTTTCAAGGAGGTAAAGAACTGTTGAAATTTCTTTTATTGTCAATGTTATCCAACGTCATATTAGTTTTATTTTTTCTGTATGTCAAGAGAGCAGAAGAAATAAAAAAGAAAATCCAGGAACAGCAGAGGGATCTGTTACGGCAGCTACTAGAAAAGCAGACCGAAACGGAAGGGGATTATTCATTTTTTAATCATGATATGGCTCCTAAAAGGATTTCTTTCGGAAAAGATCCAAATAAAAACCGGGAACAGCTAACCGCTTTTACAAAAGAGCTACTAGAAAAACAGATCCTGCTAATGCGTCAATCCGACGGTGATTTATTAATCCCAATCGAGATCTCAAGATATTTGAAAGATTTCCTATTAGACCAAGTGGTAAAAGGGGAAATCTCTCCTGTGGCAAAGCGGCGGGTACACGGTAAAGTCGTTAAGATGTATCCTGAGTTGTTTCAGATATTTGATTAGAGGAAAAAAGATAAGTAGCTTCTTTCTGTATAGGGGAGAAGGAAAAGCCTTCTCCTTTGCTATATGTATTGGTTGTAACAAGTAAAGATTCAAAAGGAGGCATTACTGTGTATAGTAATAATCAGGGATTTCCTGCCTACAAACCTATTCAAGTTCCATGGAGGAATCAAAATATGTCGCAAGCAGCTTCTTTTCCTGCTATACTAAAACAAAAAAATGGTATGGAGGATGGGATCATGAGCTTTGTAGGAATGGTTATCTGTAAAGATGGTATCTGTGCTTTTGGGGATTCAAAACCTTCATTAAGTACAGAATTAGGTAGTTGTGAACTGGATCGAAATCGCGGATTCATAGATAAGGTATTTGCAAATCAATCTTATGTGATTGCCGTCTATGGAATTAATCAGTATTTCGATAAAGATGGAAGACGATACAATATCGAAGATTGGCTTAAGGAAAATGTTCCTGCGACGGAGTCCTATGTTGAACTGCTTTTTAATTTTAGTACTTTGATCTCTAAAATCCAAATGAACAACGATCTAAACTATTGTTTTCTTATTGGATCAAAGTATCAGCAAGAGTATTTTGTTCAATATGCAAACGTTCAGGGCGGATCTGTTCATTTTCAACATCGTATGGTTGGCAGAAAGCTTTATACCGGCGGAACTGACTATTATGTGAACCGCGTTAATATGATTCATTTAAAACTCTATCATTATGACGCTATAAATGAAGCGGCGGAAGTTCTTAAGCGAGATGTAAAAGCTTTGATCAAAGAAGCAGATAAGCTTGGTGTGTATAACCCAGTAGGAGGGCCGATAAAAATCATCTGTTGGAACAAGTAGCAAAGATCATTTTTTTGGAAAACGCTGTGTACATAGAAAAATGAGATAGAATGCCCTGGAAGTCTTCCGGGGCTTTTTGCTGTAGAATTATCTGAAAAATTGGAGTTTTAGGGAAGGACTCTATTTTTGACCAATAATTGAATCTTATTATACATAAATGGAAAAAACATGATATAATGATGAAAAGGGCTATGAGAGAGAATGAAAG
>NZ_BAAJCL010000026.1:0-5126 GCF_057535655.1 Anaerostipes stercorihominis
ACATAAATTGATTTTTGAATACATCGAAACATTTTACAATACCGTGCGCATTCACAGTCACTGTGGATATTTGTCTCCAAATGAATATGAGGAACAATATCTTAAAAACATCGAAGAGAATGCAGTAAAAATAGCAAGTTGAAATTTGCTCAGAACAGAGAAAAAATGGTTACATTTAATTTGTACTTTTTCTTGACATAGGACCACGTTTTTCCTTTTTCTTTTGGACGACATCCCATTTCCAGCCGATATGGACGAATTTGATCCAATGGTTTTAAAATTCCATAAAATCCGCTGAGAATTCTGCAGTGGTCATTGAGGAACCTCAATTCCTCTTTGGTCATTTCCCCTGCGCCCAGATTTTGATATACCAGACCGTTATAAGAAAGTGCCGCGGCTCCTGACGGAGCATTCTCATAATTTTGTATATCGAAAAACGTCTGTAGCGCTATTTTTTCATTCACCTTCATTGTTGTCTCCAGATCCCACGGCTGCATCTTCTGAAGTTCTCTTTGCAAAAGCTCTGTCTTATGAAGCATAACCGGTTCAGATTTTGGAAGCTCACTGTACTCCACAATTTTCATATTTTTCGCCGGTGAAATCATTGCAATCATTATCTTCCATCCTTTTTACTGCATGGCTCTGACAAAATTACTGGTAATATCTTCCCAGTGCATCCGCTCCTAAAATTGCCGCATATACGTCCTCCGGAGTTACTTCAAACGGCATATTGCCAAGAGTATCATCCGGGGAACATGCAAGACGCGCAACTTCCATGATCTGCTCTTCTTTTATCTCTTTTATTCCAAGTTCCTCTAATGTAGTCGGCAATCCAGCTTCCGCACAAAATGCCAGGACATCCTGAATTTCTTCCTGATCTGCATTTTCAAGAACAAGCTGTACCAACGTACCAAATGCAACTTTTTCTCCATGATACAGATCATGAGTCTCCGGCACCGCAGTCAGCCCATTATGGATGGCATGAGCTCCTGCCAATCCTCCGCTTTCAAATCCGATGCCTGAAAGGTACGTATTTGCCTCGATCACATGCTCCACTGCTTTGGTACAAACCTTCTCACGTACCGCAAGCATCGCATCAATTCCTTCATCAAGAAGCGTTTCATAACAAAGCTTTGCCAGCGCCATCGCCGTTAATGTAACTTTGCCTCCCACACAGTTGAGCGCATCCGAACGCCGGCAGGCTCTTGCTTCAAAATAGGTGGCAAGCGCATCCCCCATCCCCGCAACAAACAAACGCTCCGGTGCTTTGCTTACAATTTCCGTATCCACCAATACCATGTTGGGGCTTGCCGGCAAAAACAAATATTTTTCAAAGACACCTTCATCCGTATAAATCACAGAAAGTGCACTGCAAGGCGCATCGGTTGACGCAATGGTCGGCACAATCATCACCGGTTTTTTCATATAATACGCAACCGCTTTTGCAGTATCATGAATTTTTCCTCCTCCGATTCCGACAATCACTTCACTTCCTGCCTCTTTACAAAGCTCCATGATCCGATGAATTTCTGTCATACAGCACTCACCTCGAAATGTTTCATAAGTGATCTGCGCATCATTTCTTCCTTCTGTAATGGACGGCTCCACCCGTTTTCTTCCGGAACCGCTGGTCAAAATAAATAATTTCTTCCCATAATTCTGCGCATAGGTACACAGATTCTTTAATTCCCCTTTTCCCTGAATATACCGGCTTGGACTTCCAATAATATTTGCCATATGAATTTCCCCTTTCAATCTTCGGCTGTTTCTATGTTCCGTTTCTTCTTTCAATATAACCCAACTTGACAAGTTTTGAAACCCTTTTGATGCTATTTTGTTAAATTTTTCACTTTTTTCTATCGCTAAAAGGAAACCTTTTCATCCAAAACTGTCCTGCATATTATATATTTTCCAAAAAAGAAGTCTTTTATGACAAAACCATCCTCTGCTGCCGTTTTTCAGTATTTTATGGGAATCCTGCTGCATGATTTACAAAATCTTGTTTCCTCTCATTTAATGTATCGTCCGTCCGGTAAATACTGCAACCGATCTTGGCTTCATTACAAATTCATGGTCGATTCTCGGTTCTTCTCCTTCTGGATAAAAATATTTTCCCTGATCATCTCCATACGTATTAACACTTAAATACCATGCACCATGATGTTCCAGATTCGGCACTGTAATCCGCACCTCTTCCCAATTTGCATTGAGCGCCACATAAACCAAATCATCTTTCCCCTTCTTCCGATCATATCCGGCAAAGCTAACGGCAAGCATTTTGGCATTGTTCGGAAGCGTCACCTTCTCGGCATTGGTATCATGAGCGTGCATTCCTTCCATTCCGCAGACGGCATCTGCCAGTTTTTTTCGGATGGTCGGATGCTGTTTCCTGTAATCAATCATAAATTTAAAAAACTCAAATAATTCACGATTCTGTTCCAGCAATGACCAGTCGATCCATGAAATTTCATTGTCCTGACAGTAGCTGTTGTTATTTCCATGTTTGGTATTTGCAAACTCGTCTCCGGAAAAAAACATCGGAGTCCCACGGCTGCACATTAACACCGCACAGGCATTGCGAATCATGCGCCAGCGAAGTTTCAGCACCTCCGGATCTGTTGTCTCACCTTCTGCTCCGCAATTCCAGCTTCGATTATCATCAGCACCGTCCGTATTGTCCCATCCATTTGCCTCATTGTGTTTCATATTATAAGAATATAGATCATACAGCGTGAATCCGTCATGACAAGTCAAAAAATTAATACAGGAATTATAGCCGGCATAATTATCATTTCCATCAGAATCATATCCTCCATACAGGTCTCCGGAACCGCAGATTCTCCATGCTGCATTCCATGATTCCCAAAAATCTCCCTTTAAATATCCTCGGATTGTATCCCGGTATTGTCCGTTCCATTCCGCCCAGCGCCGGCTGGCAGGGAAATTCCCCACCTGATAAAGACCTCCTGCATCCCACGCTTCCGCAATCAGCTTTACATTTTTCAGAAGCGGATCATATGCCAGACTCTTAAGAAGCGGTGGATTGTTCATTGGTTTCCCGGTTTCATCTCTTCCCAGAATGCTGGCAAGATCAAAACGAAATCCATCCACCCTGTAATTGATCGTCCAATATCGAAGACATTCTAAAATCATTTGCTGTACAATCGGGTGATTGCAGTTCAAAGAATTTCCGCACCCGCTGAAATTATAGTAATTTCCTTCCGGCGTCAGCAAATAGTAAACATTATTATCAAATCCCTTAAAGCTGAAAAACGGCCCCGCCTCGTTTCCTTCCGCCGTATGATTAAATACTACATCCAGAATTACTTCGATATCATTGTCATGCAATGCTTTAATTAGCTCTTTTAATTCTCTTCCCTCGTTATTCTTCTCATCTGCTGCCGCATAGCTGGCATTGGGAGCAAAAAAACTGACAGTATTATATCCCCAATACTCAATTAATTCATTTCCCTGATAATCCCTGGCATTGATCATTTCGTCAAATTCAAAAATCGGCATTAGCTCTACAGCATTGATGCCCAGCTCTTTTAGATAAGGAATTTTTTCTTTTAAGCCCGCAAAGGTACCGGGATTTTTCACTCCGGAAGAACGATGCTGCGTAAATCCCCGCACGTGAAGCTCATAAATAATAAGATCGCTCATCTCTTTTTTCGACTGTGGCTGAATTCCCCAGTCAAAGGTATCTTTCACCACTCTTGCATGGTAAGGCGCCTTTCGTTTTTTTCTCCAAACCTCTTGTCCTGTAACTGCCTTTGCATACGGATCTAATAATATTTTCGTTTTATCAAATAGCAGTCCCTTTTTCTCGTCATACGGACCGTCCACCCGATATGCATATTCAAACTCTTCAATCTTTAAATCATAGACCAGCATGGAGTAGACATCTCCGATCTTATAAGAATCCGGAAACGGGATGACTGCATAAGGTTCTTCCTCTTCCAAATGGAACAGCAGCAGTTCACAGGATGTCCCACGACTGGAATGCACTGTGAAATTAACTCCTGTGGGCATCTCTGTAGCGCCATTTAAGTCAAACATTCCCGGACGGACATAAAAACCATTGATCTCCATCATCGGTTCCACCATAACCGGCTCATTAATTAAATAATTACTGTTATATTTTTTCAAATTGGTCTCCTATCTTGTTTTCATCAAACTATCCTATTATATTTGAAAATTATAACATAAATCTCGGATGCATCAAACCTCTTGCGCGCTAATCTCTCTTCATGGTCTCAAGCAGCGCACAGTATTTGTCTGCCACACAGACAATCCATGCCTCTTTGTAGCGGGGCAGCGTCAGATTTAGCGGAAACATATGGGCGGCAATCATATTTTCTTCCACCTGATTTAACTGAAAATCCTCTCTTGCATTTTTTAAGGCCTTTTGCGGATGAAAAAAACCATGCAGTCTATGACCGGCATCTTTTTCATGCCAGTCATATAAAAAATAATCGTGCAGAAGGGCTCCCCGAACCAAAGAATTCCAATCCACCTCCAGTTCCAGTTTCACTGCAATCCAAAGGCTCATATACGCAACTCGAATACTATGCTGAAAAACCGTGGTCGTGCCGTGCTGCATATGATTTTTTTCCATAGCAAAACGTCCTTCCTGTTTCAAATGACCGATGGTTCCTTTCAGCAGCCTTGTATGACTTTCTGTAATCTTTGCTTTTCTACTAATTCGCAATTTCTTTTTCCCTTCTGCCCTTCTTTCAGATATGAGTTTATGCCCTCTCTGATTTTGTGTCAAGGTGAAATCACGGATTCCATCAGGTTTTCATGGTTTTCTTCCCTTCCTGTCTAAGAATTTCTTTGACTTTATTATCAATATCTCCAGGTTCATGCCTTATACTGCCTTATACCCCATTTGATAGACACATAGAACGAGTGGTATAATATATCCAGAAAGTCAGGAGGAAGAATTATGGCACAGACGTACAGTGTCGAATTCAAGGAAGAGGCATGTAAACGTGTACAGTCGGGGATACCGGCGGCACAGGTGGCAAGGGAACTCGGAGTCAATGTAAATACCTTGTATACCTGGATGTCCCGTTTTAAAGAACACCCTGCTCAGCCCTTTGTAGGCAGCGGCAATCTCCATC
>NZ_BAAJCL010000027.1:0-3141 GCF_057535655.1 Anaerostipes stercorihominis
AGCAAACAGCCAGCCGGTTTGAAGCTAACTTCCATGTCAGGGGAACAGACTTTCAATGAAGCAACCATTACTGGTTCAAAAGGAGTGAGAAGAACTATTACCTGATTGACACTAGGACAATTATATCATGGGCTTTGCTAAGCCTATTGAACAATATTTATTTAGTAACTTATTAACCAAGATACATGGATTTATGTATCTAAAAGATATTATACGAGGAGTGAGAAGCTATGAAGGCGAATCCTGTATTGCTTCAGAAAAAATATTCCCGTGTCATTGAGTGTTTTGCTAATAAAGCGGGGGTGCCACTAAGTGAAGCGCTGGATCTTTTTTATCGTTCCGAGCTTTATCATTTGGTTCATAATGGTGTTTCAGATATGCATTGTATGAGTGATGAATATCTTGTGGATGAATTAATGTCAGAGTATCGGCAAGACAGCGGTAAATACCAATGACTTTTATATTGAAATCGTAGTATCTGTAGGGAACGTCTTTTTTGGACATTCCCTTTTTAAGAAAATATGTAGCAGATATTTTGGAGCTGGTGCAGAGTTGCAAGTGAAAGAAGAGAAAAGTAAAAAATATGTGCAAAATATTGTACAAAATATTGATATTTTTGCTTTGGAATCATATAATAATATTAGAAAAGTGAAAATGAGGTGAGAAAATGATAGCGACAAATTTTTCAAATGCCAGAAATAATTTAAAAAAAGTATGTGATAAAGTCGTTGAAGATGCTGATATAGCGATTATCACAAGAAAGAATGATGAGAATGTTGTTCTTATGTCCCAGCAGCAATATGATAATCTAATGGAAAATGTATATATCAGAGACAGCAAGGTAAATTATGCATGGTTAAAAGAATCCATTCAACAGGCGGAAGATGGTAAATTAATAGATTTTGAAATGGAGGATTAAAATTGTGAATGTATCTTTCACTGAAAATGCATGGAAAGATTATTTGTATTGGCAAAAAACAGACAAAAAAATATTAAAAAGAATCAACGAATTGATTAAAGATATTAAGCGAAGCCCATATGAAGGGAAAGGGAAACCTGAAGGATTAAAATATGATTTAGCTGGGAAATGGAGTAGAAGAATTAATGATGAACACAGACTTGTGTATCAGATAAATAATAATAACTTAATTATATATATGTGTAAGTACCATTATTAAATCGGGAAACAGATGTTCCTACAATGTGATATACTGGCGATAGTTAAGAAATGAGATTAGTGTTAGAATAGACATAAAACGAACCCTCGGTAGCAGCCGCTACCAGGGGTTCTTCTCATTTTGACGGTTGAGCTTCCGCTAGGCTGATTGTCGCTAATTGTCACTGTCCAGCTATTTGCAAATGTAGTAGCCAACTACGATTGTCCGAATGTGGACACTTAATGAACGCAAGGAGGTTTTGTTATGAATATTCGTCCATCCGCAGCAATCCGCCAGAATTACAACGAGATTGCCGATATGTGCAGAAAGACCGCAGAGCCGGTATTCCTTACCAAGAACGGTGAGGGAGATTTAGTCGTTATGGATATTGAAACTTATAACCGCAGGGAGAAAATGCTGAAGCTGCGTGAGGAATTGCTTGCCGTAGAGGAAGATAGGATGCGTGGAAGCAAAGGCTACTCTGTTGATGAAGTCGCTGCGATGATGCGTAGTGCAATCAAGGAGGCGGCAGGTCATGGAACAGCAGAATAAATACCATGTGATTGTATCGGAACGAGCAACACAGATGCTTGTTTCCCATGTCGCATTTTTGGCATAGGTTAGTCCAGAAGTAGCAGAAAGACTGACGGTAGAGTTTGAGAAAACGGCAAATTCATTAGAAGCAATGCCGCAAAGATGTCCGTGGCTCACAGGGGAATATATCCCAAGAAATGCCTATCGTTTTATCCTGTTTGAGAAACGCTATATGATCATATTCCAGATAGTAGACGATATAGTTTACGCTGATTATGTGGTGGATTGTAGGCAGGATTACAGTTGGCTTATTCGATAACAATAAAATACTTTCCAAAATCGTCACTTATAGTCGGGTGGCGATTTTTTGTGCCTAAAATTAGTAAAAAAGAAAGGATGATAGCAATAAAGAAAGAAGAAAAATATTACCAGATGTATCGTATCTATTTACGGAATGGAGAATTTCTTGAAACAGGAGAGGTTAAGAAAGGGAATTTATGAGAAAAAAATTTTTTACAGAGGAACAAATCAGTCAGGCGAATCAAAAGAATCTTTTGGAAGTGGCAGAGTGTTTGGGACTTCATTTGGAGAAAAAGCACCGGGAGATTCGAGCCGGTGGGCATGGAGGACTGGTATTTGCTCCGGAAAAAAATCAGTGGATATGTTTTGCGGCTAAAGTAGAAGGTGAGAAAATTTATGGGGGAGGTCCGATACAATTAGTCATGTATCTAAAAGATTGTAATTTCATAGATGCAGTGAACTATTTGTTAGGGACTTCGATTGATACATACAGTGCTTCGGAAAGGAAAATGGAGCATAAAAAAAGAAAATCGTTTCAACTTCCGAAAGCCTCCAAGGATTTTCGGCATATCTATGCTTATCTAATCAAAACACGCAAGATCGACCGCTGGGTGGTGGATGAAATGGTGCGAAGAAAAATGCTTTATGAAAATACATATCACAGCTGTGTCTTTGTAGGGTATGATTTTCAGGGAATTCCAAGGCATTGCACCGTTCGAGGAACTGTCACCGAACAACCATTTCGCGGTGAAACAGCAGGAAGTGAGAAACGCTATGCATTTCATAAAGAAGGAAGTTCAAATACACTGCATGTTTTTGAGGCGCCAATTGATGCAATGAGTTATTTAACAATCTATCCTCAGACGTTAGAAGATCATTTTGTGGCATTGTGTTGTCTGGCTGATACTGCTTTGGAAGAGTATCTAAGACACTTACTGAACATTCAAAAGATTTTCTTTCATCTGGACAATGATCAGTGGGGAGATCAACAGACCAAGAAGCTTTGTAAAAAATACGAAGAGATGTATGAAGTTTGGGATGAGCGACCGGACCGGCAATGGAAAGATTGGAATGAAGCGCTAATATTCTTAAGGAAGGTAGGATAACGTGTGAACCGTCCCCGCTAGCATAGACACCCAAAACGAAAGGA
>NZ_BAAJCL010000028.1:0-2403 GCF_057535655.1 Anaerostipes stercorihominis
GACCGAACTGTCTCACGACGTTCTGAACCCAGCTCGCGTACCGCTTTAATGGGCGAACAGCCCAACCCTTGGAACCTGCTACAGCTCCAGGATGCGATGAGCCGACATCGAGGTGCCAAACCACTCCGTCGATGTGAACTCTTGGGAGTGATAAGCCTGTTATCCCCAGGGTAGCTTTTATCCGTTGAGCGATGGCAATCCCACTTTATACCACCGGATCACTAAGTCCTACTTTCGTACCTGCTCCACCCGTCGGTGTCGCAGTCAAGCTCCCTTCTGCCTTTGCACTCTTCGAATGGTTTCCAACCATTCTGAGGGAACCTTTGAGCGCCTCCGATACCCTTTCGGAGGCGACCGCCCCAGTCAAACTCCCCGCCTGACATTGTCCCCCGACCGGTTCACGGCCGCAGGTTAGAAATCCAACATGGTAAGGGTGGTATCCCAACAGCGACTCCGGTACAACTGACGTCATACCTTCTTCGTCTCCCACCTATCCTGTACATACCATGCCGAATCCCAGTATCAAACTGGAGTAAAGCTCCATGGGGTCTTTCCGTCCTGGCGCAGGTAACCAGCATCTTCACTGGTAGTTCAATTTCACCGGGTGTGTTGTTGAGACAGTGCCCAAATCATTACGCCTTTCGTGCGGGTCGGAACTTACCCGACAAGGAATTTCGCTACCTTAGGACCGTTATAGTTACGGCCGCCGTTTACTGGGGCTTAAGTTCAAAGCTTCGCGCTAAATCGCTAACCTCTCCCCTTAACCTTCCAGCACCGGGCAGGCGTCAGCCCATATACTTCACCTTTCGGTTTTGCATAGACCTGTGTTTTTGCTAAACAGTTGCTTGGGCCATTTCTCTGCGGCCTATCGCTAGGCACTCCTTCTCCCGAAGTTACGGAGTCATTTTGCCGAGTTCCTTAACAACACTTCTCCCGTCGGCCTTAGGATTCTCTCCTCATCCACCTGTGTCGGTTTACGGTACGGGCACATAGAAAACAATAGCGGCTTTTCTTGACAGCCAGGGGCCTGGACTTCCCTACTTCTGTTCGGTCCGCTTCACGCCTTTGGATTGCCTGACGGTTTTTCCTGTCAGACTCCTACTTCGCTTGCTCCGGGTTCTCCATCCCCGGATTCCATTCCCTGTCTGTGTCCCCACAGTTCTGTTTCTATGCGGTACAGGAATTTCAACCTGTTATCCATCGACTACGGCTCTCGCCCTCGCCTTAGGTCCCGACTTACCCAGAGCAGATCAGCTTTACTCTGGAAACCTTAGATATTCGGCCTGAAGGATTCTCACCTTCATCTCGCTACTCATTCCGGCATTCTCTCTTCTTACCAGTCCACCACTCCTTCCGGTATGGCTTCATCCCGGTAACAATGCTCCTCTACCAATACTCTCGTATTCCTAAGCTTCGGTGTCGTGTTTTAGCCCCGGACATTTTCGGCGCAGGGACTCTCGACTAGTGAGCTATTACGCACTCTTTCAATGCATGGCTGCTTCTAAGCCAACGTCCTAGTTGTCTTAGAATCCCCACATCCTTTTCCACTTAACACGTACTTTGGGACCTTAGCTGTAGGTCTGGGCTCTTTCCCTTTTGACCATCCAACTTATCTCGTATGGTCTGACTCCCATGAATCATCTTGATGGCATTCGGAGTTTGATATGCTTTGGTAAGCTTTGACGCCCCCTAGGCAATTCAGTGCTCTACCTCCATAAGACTCTCATGAGGCTAGCCCTAAAGCTATTTCGAGGAGAACCAGCTATCTCCGGGTTCGATTGGAATTTCTCCGCTATCCACACCTCATCCCCACCCTTTTCAACGGATGTGGGTTCGGTCCTCCACTTCCTCTTACGGAAGCTTCAACCTGGACATGGATAGGTCACCCGGTTTCGGGTCTACCCTCACTGACTTTCTCGCGCTCTTAACGCTTGCTTTCACTTCGGCTCCAGACCTTAAGTCCTTAACCTTGCCAGTACGGGTAACTCGCCGGACCGTTCTACAAAAAGTACGCAGTTCCCCATAGAAAGGGGTTCCACAGCTTGTAGACACAGGGTTTCAGGTTCTCTTTCACTCCCCTCCCGGGGTACTTTTCACCTTTCCTTCACAGTACTATGCGCTATCGGTCACTAAGAAGTATTTAGCCTTACGGGGTGGTCCCCGCTCCTTCAGACAAGGTTTCTCGTGTCTCGTCCTACTCTGGATCCTGCTGGGTGACTTGGGATTTCGGATACGGGGCTTTCACCCTCTCTGGCGGACCTTCCCAGATCCTTCTCCTATCTTACGTCTGCCGTATTGCAGTCCGAACCCCGAAATGCACGCATCTCGGTTTGGGCTCCTTCCATTTCGCTCGCCGCTACTTTGGAAATCGATGTTTCTTTCTCTTCCTCCGGGTACTTAGAT
>NZ_BAAJCL010000029.1:0-1838 GCF_057535655.1 Anaerostipes stercorihominis
TGTGCCGTTTGGTCTGGTAACCAACAAAGCGGTAATGAAGAGAGATGTAAAGAAGGGTCAGCTGTTGACGTACGATGATATTGAACTGGATAAGAGCACACTGATTTATCAGCTGAGAAAAGAACAGGATGCAATGTACGGAAGAAACGTATTATAATTTCAGAACGGGCGACATACTTTAACATACCATTTTTATATAAAACAAAGAGAGGAGACATTCACTGGAAATGAAGTTTCCTCTCTTTGTTATTGCATATGAAATCAGGAATCTTTGGATGACAGGAGTAGCAGCGCGGTTTCTTCAGTGGTAAAGAAAGCATCCACCAGGTGAAGAGATAAGACAGTATGAATGATTTCGGTTTTTTCTGTTCCTTCTGCAATTGCAATGGCTGTTCTGGCATTTTGTTTCGCCTTAAAAATATTTGCTTTTACCAGATGCCGCGTAAGATCCAGATCAATGGGATTTCCGCGTCGGTCGAGAAATTGCATGGCAATATCTCCGATGGCATCCGCCTGTTTTAATTGCTTAATATCTCTTTCGGAAAGGATGTGATATCGAGTCAAAAAGGAATCTGCAAAGGTTCCGATTCCGGTAACGATCATATCTGCATGCTCTCCCATGGATAATAATCTTTGGGTATTCTGGTTTGTAATGAGGGCTTCATATTCTTCTTTGGAAGAACAAAACGCCGGTGCATGCACAACGTTCGCAGTTCCGCCGATCTTCTCTGCTAATTCGATTGCACTGTAATTTGGGAGGGTTTCAAAGGTGGTTCCAAAGCTTCCGGCAAGAGGGACAGTCTGTGTATCCGGCATATCAAGAGGTGTAAGCTCGTGAATAAATCGGGAAATTGCATTTCCCCAACCGATTCCGATAATATCCTTTGGTTGGATCTGAGAAATAAAATAATTCGCAGCGGCAAGAGCCACGTAGTCCTTCTTAGTTTCGTCATAAGAAATGACACCGGCATAGGAAAGGTGATATTTTTCTTTTAAATGTCTTTCTAAAGTAGCGTTTCCGGAAATAGGTGAATTAATGGTGATTTTTACAATTCCGAGATCTTGCGCTTTGGACAGCAATTTAGAAATCCAGGGTCTGGATACGTTGAGCCGTTTTGCTATTTCTTGTTGTGATAAATGGCTTTTGTAATAAAGATTTGCAACCAGAAGAATTTTATCGTACATCATTTGTTCGTTTTCTCTTTTATTCATAAGGGACTCCTTTCAGTACAAACAGGGAGAAGCACAAATGTAACTAATTTTAATGAAATTATATAGTGAAAATCAATATAATTCAAGTAAATAAGGGAAAAAAACAAAAAAATATTGACGAACATCTGTAAAGTGTATATAATACAAGTATCAAAAGTAATTGATAAGCACAAAGGTAACAACAAACATGGAAAGATATGAAGTAGGAGAGTGAAATTATGCTGAACATGGATCAAAAACTAATTAAGAGACAGGAAGAAGGAAAAATCATTAAAACCGGAATTGTCGGAGCCGGACAGATGGGGCGGGGAATGGTAACCCAGATGGTTCTGATGAACGGAATGATGCCGGCGATCGTATCTGATATCAAAGTAGAGAATGCAGTCAATGCGTTTAAATACGCAGGAGTTTCCGAAGATGATATTGCCATTGCAAAAACACTGGAAGATGCCAATGCGGCAATGGAAGCAGGCAAATATGTTGCATGTGAAGATGCCAACTTCGTATCACATGCAAATCTGGTAGAGTGTGCCATTGATGCGACGGGAGTGCCGGATGTGGGAGCAAAGGTAGCAACCGATGCCATGAGAAATAAAAAACATGTGGTTATGCTGAATGTAGAAACA
>NZ_BAAJCL010000031.1:0-1512 GCF_057535655.1 Anaerostipes stercorihominis
CTATCTTGAAGTAGTTAATCCACCCTCTGATAAGTTCGTTGAGTTTCTGTACCTTGTAGGAGTTGCTTACTCCCCAACTTCTGCAAGTAAGTTGTTTCATTCTTGCCTTAAATCTTGCTACCGATTTTGCATGTGGTTTTGCCTTGTATTGGTGTGTTCTGCTATCAAAATAAAATCCAAATCCAAGGTATTTAAGCCCTCTTGGTCTGTCCACCTTACTCTTTGTCATATTTACTTTGAGCCCCAGTTTCTCTTCAATGAACTTCGTGAGATTTCTCATCACTCGCCTTGCAGACATTTCACTTCCAACCATAATAATACAGTCGTCTGCGTATCTGACAAAGTTCAGCCCTCTTTGTTCCATTTCCTTATCGAGTTCGTTCAGTATGATATTAGCAAGGAGTGGCGATAGATTTCCACCTTGTGGTGTTCCTATCACAGATTCCCTGTATTCATCGTCTACCATGATTCCACTTACAAGAAACTTTCTGATGATTGAGATTACATCCCCGTCCTTGATTGTTTTGCCAATTAAGGTCATCAGTTTATCATGGTTTACTGTGTCAAAGAACTTCTCCAAGTCAATGTCTACAATCCAATCGTAGCCGTCATTCATCATATCAAGCGCTGTGATGATTGCCTGCTGTGCACATCTATTTGGTCTAAATCCATAACTATGGTCATGGAATTGTTTCTCATAGATTGGTGTTAGTACCTGTGCTATGGCTTGTTGTACAAATCGGTCTGTTACTGTTGGTACTCCCAAGTTTCTGACACCACCGTCTGGTTTTGGTATCTCCACTCTGTATACTGGTTGAGGTTTGTATTTTCTTGTCCTCAACTGTTCCTTGATAATTTCGCCGTTCTTTGCAAGATGTTCTTTGAGTTCCGTGTACTTCATTCCGTCCACTCCCTCTGCACCTTTGTTTCGTACGACTTGCAGATATGCCGTATTAAGATTATCTTTACTTAATATCTGCTCCATTAGACTACTTGTGTCCATGCGTTCGTTCCTTTCCGTCTCGCTTGAATTGACCACCCTTTCCCCGATTGGTTACGGCAGATGTTGTCTTTTCTGCAATCGAGACTCTACTAAAACTGATTGATTGTTCGCCCCTTCGCTCCATTTCCATTACAGAAACTTCTTCACTACTATGGGCTCTGCTGACTTCTCACCGTTCGTTGTTACTAGGCTAATGAAACCTCTGTGAGACCTCCCCAGTTAAGGTGCAAACTCTTTCCCTCCATATATCTGCCACATTTACTCTGTTCCTACAAAAGTGATAGTTATTAGATTTTGCTTTATTTTGCAAGCTTATCTATCAGAACCTAGCCTTATATGTGATTTCTGTCCGTCAGACCAGAGGTTTGCTTACAGCTTCTTTCAGATTTTGCCTAACGACAAACACCCTTGCTGTTCAGCTATACACTTCCCACTATCTGGGCATGTTCGGGACTTACACCCGTTAGAGTTTGCCCATGCTGGGCAAACAAAAATAAACCACTCAAAAG
>NZ_BAAJCL010000032.1:0-1239 GCF_057535655.1 Anaerostipes stercorihominis
CATGCCTCTTCCTTGAATTCGATACTGTACGTCTGTGCCATAATTCTTCCTCCTGACTTTCTGGATAGATTATACCACTCGTTCTATGTGTCTATCAAATGGGGTATAAGGCAAAGCACTGGCGCCTGTTCAGAGACATTACAATCAATGCCGTCGAGCAGAAAGAAAAGACAGCAGCATTTGAGAGCGATCAAGCGCAGAAAATTAAGATTAAAACGAAGACAAGGAAAAAACGCTCCGATTTATATGGGAAAATTTAAAATCACCGATCTTTGAAGAAATAGAATAATTAGAAGTTGCTGTGAATTATAAGTAGGAAGCTTTTTTAAAAAGTAGAAAAATAGATATAAAAGATCTTGATGAAATTTATCCAAGATGAAGGTTTGATTTTTTTCAAAAAAATGCTTGAAAAATAGAAAGATTTGTTGTATTATAATATAGCTTGTGTACCAGTAACTCAGTGGATAGAGTGGCAGCCTCCGAAGCTGTTGGTCGCGGGTTCGACTCCCGCCTGGTGCATTGAAAGAATACATGTCTTTTATGAGGCTATAGATTTTATTGTTTCTGAGTATTAAACAATAGGATTTATAGCCTTTTTTCTTTAATTAGAAATTTTAGCAGGAAATTCTTTGGAAAAGATGGAGGAATAATCAATGGATCAGACGTATATGAAAGAGAAACCAATTTTACCCCTTTTATTATCGTTGGCTTTGCCAATGGTAATTTCAATGTTTGTAAACTCGCTGTATAATATTGTGGATAGCATTTTTGTGGCAAAAATCAGCGAAAAAGCTATGACAGCACTTTCTTTGGTTTATCCAATACAAAATTTGATTAACGCAATTGCTGTTGGCTTTGGCGTCGGAGTCAATGCGGTGATTGCAATGCATCTTGGAGCCGGGAAACATCAAGAGGCAGATCGTGCGGCAACACAAGGTCTTATATTAAATGTATTGCATGGAATGGTTTTAATGATTGTGGGAATTTTGATTATGCCTTCCTTTTTAGGGGCATTTACTTCCGATCAGATGGTCATCCGCATGGGAATTCAGTATTCTACGATTGCATTGGCATTTTCTGTGATTATTACTGCAGGAATTACATTTGAAAAAATATTTCAGGCGGTTGGTGTTAGAATATAAATAGTACAAAATAAACATGACCATTTTCAATAAATCGTATATGATAGTCATAGATCAAGGAGGAGAATGGTTATGGCAAAAGGTACAAAATATTCCC
>NZ_BAAJCL010000033.1:0-1084 GCF_057535655.1 Anaerostipes stercorihominis
TATTTACATCACTATGTCCCATTAAGATCGCTACATCCTGTGCAGGCATCCCCCGATTAATCAAATTCGTACAGAACGTTCTGCGGAATTTATGTGGATGTGCATGAATTCCACATAAATTCCCCAAATTTCTTATAATTCTTTCCACTCCATCCTTCTGTAAACGATGATATGGATACCTTCTTGCAATAAACAACGCCGGATTATTATCCTTCCGGCTTTCTAAATACAGATCTAAGTAAGGAATAGCAGAATCAGAAATAAAAATAGATCTTTCCTTATTTCCTTTTCCTAAGATTTTTATCTCTTTTTTTGCAAAATCTATATCAGAAATATTTATATTACATATTTCCGATACTCTGCATCCAGTACATGATAAAATTTCAATTAAGGCTCTATCTCTAATATTTTTACAGCTCATTCTCATTTTTTCTATTTGCTGTGGTGTATACGCTTTTTTGCGTACTTGCTTGACTTTTGCCTTTTTTATCTTTCTAATTGGATTCTTATTAATGTATTCTTCATCCCATAGCCATGTAAAAAAACTAGATAATGCACCTCGCTTATTATTCATGGAACAGTCTGAAATCCCTCTTTCTCTTTTATAAGCAAACAAAAAACCGCGAATATCCGTCGCATCAATCTCGCAAATCTTTTTTCCCTTAAAAGCTTCTACAAATTGACTTAAATGTAAATTGTACTGTTCAATTGTCTTTATAGACTTATTTTCCACTGCCAATGTAGCAAGGTAAGTATTCTTCAATATTTCCAATGTATTTTCCTTAAAACCGACTTCGGTTGATTCCTTTCTTATTTCAACCTCCTTAAATTCTGCCACCAATACTTCCTCTAACTGTCTTTGCTGTGTTTCAGACAACAACATTCCCATTTTTCTTAAAATATTACTAATTATCTTGTCCCTCAAAAAATCACTCCTTTCAAAGAGCATTTTAACACGACATTAGGTAGTTAAATTCAGATTTAAATATTACTGAGGATAATCTCAACAAAAAAGCAGATAAAGTTATAATAGAAAATTTAAATTCTAGTCTTTCTTTACTTTCATCGCAAACTGCCAATGTGA
>NZ_BAAJCL010000034.1:0-912 GCF_057535655.1 Anaerostipes stercorihominis
AAACTAAGAACTGGATAGAATCCTTTCGTTTTGGGTGTCTATGCTAGCGGGGACGTTTCACTCTGGATGCAAGGTCTGGCTTTGCTGACAATAAAACATATACAAAGATAAAAACGCAACGCATATCTTGAATATGCCAGAGCCGGTAGGTAGCCCGGCCGTCCTGTTAAATACAGGGTAAGTAACCTGCCCTCCGGGTTGTCCGTTCTTTGTTCATTTTAAGGAAGGATAACCATGAACAAAGTAACTGGCAAACTAACCGTATACTTTCAAGAACCATTCTGGATCGGTGTTTTTGAACGATTGTGCGACGGAAAAATCTCCGCAGCAAAAATCACTTTTGGTGCGAAACCAAAAGATTATGAAATTCTGGAATTTATCTTGAATCATTACGACAACCTGGCATTTAGTCCAGCTGTTTCTGCTGTTTCAAAAGACTCAGGAAAGAATCCAAAACGGCTGCAGCGTGACGTAAAAAAACAGTTACAAAATACCGGGATCGGGACAAAGTCTCAACAGGCTTTGAAATTGCAGCATGAAAAAATCAAACAAGACCGAAAAAAACAAAGCAGCGCTCAAAAGCTTGCCGAAGCAAAACGGTTGTTTGAACAAAAACAGCAAAAAAAGAAGGCGAAGCATAAGGGGCATTAGGCTCCTTGCTTCGTCTTCTGTTCATTTTACACTACGGGATCATAAAATCCCCGATCTGGTGTTAGAATATAAATAGTACAAAATAAACATGACCATTTTCAATAAATCGTATATGATAGTCATAGATCAAGGAGGAGAATGGTTATGGCAAAAGGTACAAAATATTCCCAACAGTTTAAAGATGATGCAGTGCAGTATCGCTTGGATCATCCGGAGATGCCACTTCGCAAGGCTGCGGAGAATCTTGGAGTCAGTGAATCT
>NZ_BAAJCL010000035.1:0-812 GCF_057535655.1 Anaerostipes stercorihominis
GCGGCTCATGCTGCTGATAAAACCATGCTCTTTTGCAAGCTTCTGGTATTCCTGTGAACAGTACTGGCTTCCTCTGTCGGAATGCAGGATACATCCGCTTGTAGTCTTTGTATGGCTGACCGCATCCTTAAGCGCTGCTATTACAAGCTCCTTCGTCATACGCCCATCCATCGATACCCCGACTATCTTATCCCCGCAAAGATCCATAACCCCTGCAAGGTACAGCCAGCCTTCCTCCGTCGGGATGTATGTGATGTCGCTTACCATTTTCCGCCCGGGCCTGTCTGCTGTAAAATCCCGGTTCAGGATGTTTTCCGCCACCGGAAGGTGATGGTGTGAATTTGTTGTTGCTTTATATTTTCTGTGGCTTTTTGACCGTATGCCGTTTTCACGCATGATGCGCTCTACACGTTTGTGGTTGACTGGTTTTTCTGATCCCCGGTTTATTTCATGGGTTATCTTCCTGCCTCCATAAGTGCCATGCGATGCCTTATGGATCCGGATAATCTCTTTCAGGAGAGATTCATTCTCCGCGCAGCGCAGGCTTTTGGGACGCTTCCGCCACGCATAATAACCGCTTTTTGAAACCTGAAGCCACTGCGCCATCTTTGCGACCCGGTATTTGGAGCGGTGCTGATCCATGTAAAGGTAACGGGTCACTTCAGGTTCTTTGCAAAGAAGGCGCTTGCTTTTTTTAGGAATTCATTTTCTTCTTCCAAATCTTTGATCCGCTTTTTTAGAGCCCGCAGTTCGGCATCTTCCTGATGGAGATTGCCGCTGCCTACAAAGGGCTGAGCAGGGTGTTCTTTAAA
>NZ_BAAJCL010000036.1:0-609 GCF_057535655.1 Anaerostipes stercorihominis
GAGGAAACAGCAGAATAGAGAAATTCCGGTGGCGATGCGCGTCGGGGTCAGACCCGTTCCCATCCCGAACACGAAGGTTAAGACTGACGCGGCCGACAATACTTGGTTGGAGACGACCTGGGAAGATAGGTGGCTGCCGGATTTTAAAAAAGTTTTATCAGAGATTCGATACAAGAAAGGCTTCTTGTATGGACTGGCTGATAAAGCCGGAGCGGAAATAGATAGAGCGTACTGCATACAACCTCGAAGCGAAGCTTCTTGGTCGCGGCAGGATGCCTATAGAATAAAAAAAGATATTTTTATTCTGCATGCAGCACTATTTACGCAGACGTACCTTGAAAACTTCATACAAAATCGAAAGAATTCATTTTCAGAGATGGAAATGAGTCAAGACATCAAATTTCATCGTTAGAGAATAATGAGAAAGAAACACAAACCCATTGATGTAACGCTATACATCAATGAGGAAAGAGAATCGCAAGATTCGATCGTTCCTGCTACGGTTAAAGTAGTAAGGGCGCAGGGTGGATGCCTTGGCACTAAGAGCCGATGAAAGACTTGATAAGCTGCGAAAAGCTTCGGGGAGGAGCACATATCCAATGATCCGGA
>NZ_BAAJCL010000037.1:0-580 GCF_057535655.1 Anaerostipes stercorihominis
ACTCAGTCATTTAACAATTCCATCCGAAAACTTCCTTCTTAAATGCTTCGTTCGACTTGCATGTGTTAAGCACGCCGCCAGCGTTCATCCTGAGCCAGGATCAAACTCTCATGTTCTTATCTGTTTAATCCAAGTCAAGAAAGCACTAGCTTCTTATCCTTGTTCTTACTGTTCTATAAAGAACGTTCGTCGGTTTCTTAAACCGATCTGAAAATCTCTTAGAATTTTCAAGGTTGTCTTATTGTTCAGTTGTCAAAGTTCCTTTGGCAGATGGCATGAAGCAAAGCATCCTTCGCCATCTTTTCGTCCGCTTCTGATAAGAAGCTTCCTTATTTTACCACTTCGTTCTTTGTTTGTCAAGAACTTTTTTATTTTTTATTTGCCTTGGAGTTTCAAATCCGCAGCAACTTTTATATCATACCATCTTCAAAACTCATTGTCAAGAACTTTTTTTCAAATGTTATGATTCTGTTCTGAGCGATCTCCGTCAGCAACTTTTATATCATAGCATTATTCGACATCTTTTGTCAAGAACTTTTTTCAAAATATTTCTGATTGATAGATATTTCTCCGTTGCTCA
>NZ_BAAJCL010000038.1:0-527 GCF_057535655.1 Anaerostipes stercorihominis
GTATTCCTTGTCGCATCTTACAAGAGAGAATGCTGCTTCACACAGATAGTACTTTAAAAATCGGTTGCCAGATGGGATGAGCCGTGTAACTTCGGCTTCGAAACCACCGGACTGGTGCTGCTTCCAAGCAAGTCCTGCATATTTAGCAAGAGCAGCCTGACTGTTAAAACGATTGATATCACCGATTTCAGCCATGATTCCGGCAGAATAAACAGGTCCGATACCCGGAATGGATATCAATACATTTGGCAGGAGTTCCATCTGAGCTTTAATAGCTTTATCGAATTCTTTGATCTGAGATTCCAATGCCTTCATGGAGGTTATGGATATAGAAAGCACCTGATTGACAGAATCATTCACCGTCTTAGGTAAACGGTAAGAACTGCGGGCAGCTTTCTGTATGGCTTTGGCTACTGCGTCAGGATCGGGAAAACGATTCTTTCCTTTTTCAATGATGAAGTCAGTAAGCTCATGTAAGTCCATATTTGCCAGTGCTTCTGCGGATTCAAATTCATCGTAGACAGCAA
>NZ_BAAJCL010000039.1:0-476 GCF_057535655.1 Anaerostipes stercorihominis
AATGGGCTTGAGTGGACATTTCCTTTCGTACCTCATGGTACGAATTTTCTAAAATGTTTCTCTTCCCTATGGGCTTGAGTGGACTCGAACCACCGACCTCACGCTTATCAGGCGTGCGCTCTAACCACCTGAGCTACAAGCCCATTCTGGCTGGCCGTTTCCACGACCCCTTTGATTGTCTTTGGATAGTTTCTTATCCAGTGGAGAATACGAGATTCGAACTCGTGACCTCCTGCTTGCAAGGCAGGCGCTCTCCCAACTGAGCTAATCCCCCATAAATCCGGCAGCCACCTATCTTCCCAGGTCGTCTCCAACCAAGTATTGTCGGCCGCGTCAGTCTTAACCTTCGTGTTCGGGATGGGAACGGGTGTGACCCCGACGCGCATCGCCACCGGAATTTCTCTATTCTGCTGTTTCCTCCGGATTGCTCTCCCAT
Source organism: Anaerostipes stercorihominis (assembly GCF_057535655.1). Taxonomy (NCBI): domain Bacteria; kingdom Bacillati; phylum Bacillota; class Clostridia; order Lachnospirales; family Lachnospiraceae; genus Anaerostipes; species Anaerostipes stercorihominis. Next base: position 437 of record NZ_BAAJCL010000039.1, read on the forward strand.
GCCACTCTCAAGCTCCGCTTTCGTGTTCAGCATGTTCGTC
>NZ_BAAJCL010000040.1:0-443 GCF_057535655.1 Anaerostipes stercorihominis
TTGGAGGACACGGACCAAAGACAGCACCGGGAACCGAAGGTGTGAAGGAATTAAATGAGATTCTGAAATTAAAGAAAGAAGGAGGAATCTTAAATAAGCACGGAGTTGTAGAATATGTAAACGGAATTGCACCGGGAGTGTTTGTAACAGTATCTACACCGAATGAAGAGATTGCATACCAGATGGGATATCATAGCATGGGACCTGGACCATTATGGACCTTGTATCGTCCATATCATCTGTGCAACTTAGAGACACCGTTAACGGTAGCAAAAGCGGTAATTGACGGAGAAGTTACCTGCGTACCGATGGATGGACTGGTATCTGAATGTATTACAAGAGCGAAGATTGATCTGAAAGCAGGACAGACCATTGACGGAATCGGAGGATTTACAACCCATGGATCCATTGCGACAGCAGCAGAATCCAATGAGAAAGGCTAT
>NZ_BAAJCL010000041.1:0-430 GCF_057535655.1 Anaerostipes stercorihominis
TTTATCCGCTCAGGCTGGCAGGTAACTCTTTTCGGTCCCTGCTGTGCCCGTGTGGGTATTGGTTCCAAAACTGCTATGCTGTCTGCAAATCCGTCTCATGTTTCTGATAGTACTCCTCTGGTGTCAGATAACCGTTTGCTTCATGGATCCGTTTGCGGTTATAAAATATCCATATATATTCAAATACTGCTGATTTCGCCTCTTCCCTGGTTCGGAAATGCCGGCTATTCAGCCACTCCTGCTTCAGCTTTCCCCAGAAGCTCTCTATCGGCGCATTGTCCCAGCAGTTCCCTTTGCGGCTCATGCTGCTGATAAAACCATGCTCTTTTGCAAGCTTCTGGTATTCCTGTGAACAGTACTGGCTTCCTCTGTCGGAATGCAGGATACATCCGCTTGTAGTCTTTGTATGGCTGACCGCATCCTTAAGCGC
>NZ_BAAJCL010000042.1:0-375 GCF_057535655.1 Anaerostipes stercorihominis
ATATTCTGTTGTAAAAACAACAAATTCATTGATTGCATAAAAAATTTTTTTATATTATACTACCTCTAACAATAAAAACATCATCTGAGTCCAGCGGTGTGATGTCAAGAGATAAATAACATAAAAATCATATATTTTTGTATATATCTCATGAAGACAAAAAACACCCAACTAAGCCCTGTCGACCAGATTTTTAAAAATGAGCAGGGCGTAGCTCATCAGCAAATAGATGAAATCTACTTTGCTGGACAGTATAGGCGGTTGTCTTTCAGCAGTCGAAAGACTAAACGCACAAATTTACGGGCAGTTAATGCGAGTGCACGTTTGTGTTGGCATCTGTTGACCTCTTTGTATTTGAGGTGGTAGAAGTCGCTG
>NZ_BAAJCL010000043.1:0-372 GCF_057535655.1 Anaerostipes stercorihominis
GAAAAATCATTTCCTGGGTATTGAGTGAAACACTGGGGGCATCCCATGTAGTAGAATGTATTGAAAAAGCAAAACATGTAAGAAATGTTGAGAAACCGTTGATTTTTCACTGTGACAGGGGATGTCAGTATGTATCGGAAGCCTTTCAAAAAGCAACGAAAGGAATGGTTCGTAGTTATTCGAAGAAAGCATATCCATGGGATAATGCTTGCATCGAATCCTTCCATGCACTCTTGAAAAGAGAATGGATTCATCGGTTTAAAATCTTCAACTACACGCATGCATATAAATTGATTTTTGAATACATCGAAACATTTTACAATACCATACGCATTCACAGTCATTGTGGATATTTGTCTCCAACTGAATACG
>NZ_BAAJCL010000044.1:0-370 GCF_057535655.1 Anaerostipes stercorihominis
AGATGTTGTCATTGGACCATACTTAAAGAAACTGGCAGCGAAAGAAGGCGTGATTTATACAGGATCTGCCGGAGATGAGCCGGGAGCTGTGATGGAGCTTTACAGCTTTGCCAAAGCCATGGGAATGAACGTGGAAGTTATGGGAAAAGGAAAGAACAATAAGATTGATTACGAATGCAACCCGGATACGGTACTGGAGGAAGCAACCCGCCGAGTGATGAGTCCGAAGATGTTATGTGCATTTAAAGACGGAACAAAGACAATGGTGGAGATGACAGCAATGTCCAACTACACAGGATTGGTACCGGATGTGATTGGAGGACACGGACCAAAGACAGCACCGGGAACCGAAGGTGTGAAGGAATTAAAT
>NZ_BAAJCL010000045.1:0-355 GCF_057535655.1 Anaerostipes stercorihominis
CACTCATCCAGATGCTGTCTGGTGTTCAGATATCACTTATATTTGGACATTTGAAGGCTTTGTATATCTTACCAGTGTGATGGATTTGTATTCGAGAAAAATCATTTCCTGGGTATTGAGTGAAACACTGGGGGCATCCCATGTAGTAGAATGTATTGAAAAAGCAAAACATGTAAGAAATGTTGAGAAACCGTTGATTTTTCACTGTGACAGGGGATGTCAGTATGTATCGGAAGCCTTTCAAAAAGCAACGAAAGGAATGATTCGTAGTTATTCGAAGAAAGCATATCCATGGGATAATGCTTGCATCGAATCCTTCCATGCACTCTTGAAAAGAGAATGGATTCATCGGTTT
>NZ_BAAJCL010000046.1:0-329 GCF_057535655.1 Anaerostipes stercorihominis
GGGTTTCCCCATTCAGATATCTCCGGATCATTGGATATGTGCTCCTCCCCGAAGCTTTTCGCAGCTTATCACGTCTTTCATCGGCTCTTAGTGCCAAGGCATCCACCCTGCGCCCTTACTACTTTAACCTTAGCAGGAACGATCGAATCTTGCGATTCTCTTTCCTCATTGATGTATAGCGTTACATCAATGGGTTTGTGTTTCTTTCTCATTACTTTCTAACGATGAAATTTGATGTCTTGACTCATTTCCATTTCTGAAAATGAATTCTTTCGATTTTGTATGAAGTTTTCAAGGTACACTTTTCTAAGAATACAACCGTATTCTCA
>NZ_BAAJCL010000047.1:0-329 GCF_057535655.1 Anaerostipes stercorihominis
GGGTTTCCCCATTCAGATATCTCCGGATCATTGGATATGTGCTCCTCCCCGAAGCTTTTCGCAGCTTATCACGTCTTTCATCGGCTCTTAGTGCCAAGGCATCCACCCTGCGCCATTACTACTTTAACCGTAGCAGGAACGATCGAATCTTGCGATTCTCTTTCCTCATTGATGTATAGCGTTACATCAATGGGTTTGTGTTTCTTTCTCATTATTTTCTAACGATGAAATTTGATGTCTTGACTCATTTCCATTTCTGAAAATGAATTCTTTCGATTTTGTATGAAGTTTTCAAGGTACACTTTTCTAAGAATACAACCGTATTCTCA
>NZ_BAAJCL010000048.1:0-327 GCF_057535655.1 Anaerostipes stercorihominis
CAACAGTTTAAAGAGGATGCAGTGCAGTATCGCTTGGATCATCCGGAGATGCCACTTCGCAAGGCTGCGGAGAATCTTGGAGTCAGTGAATCTGCACTGAAAAACTGGATGAAAGCAGCAAAGGAACATAAAGGAGAAGTTCCCACCCGTGGTTCTGGAAATTATGCAAGTGAGGAAGCGAAAGAGATTGCCAGATTGCAACGTGAATTACGAAATACGAAGGATGCTCTTGAAGTGTTAAAAAAAGCAATCGGTATTCTGGGAAACTGACAAAAGCTCTTTACACAGCTACTTCTGAGTATGTGAAAGAAATCAAATCCCTGCCCG
>NZ_BAAJCL010000049.1:0-302 GCF_057535655.1 Anaerostipes stercorihominis
GGAATATTTTGTACCTTTTGCCATAACCATTCTCCTCCTTGATCTATGACTATCATATACGATTTATTGAAAATGGTCATGTTTATTTTGTACTATTTATATTCTAACACCAAGTTGAAGATTTTAAACCGATGAATCCATTCTCTTTTCAAGAGTGCATGGAAGGATTCGATGCAAGCATTATGAACCGTCCCCGCTAGCATAGACACCCAAAACGAAAGGATTCTATCCAGTTCTTAGTTTTTCTTGATTTTTCTCGTTTTTTTATCCGCTCAGGCTGGCAGGTAACTCTTTTCGGTCCC